>JAESUH010000136.1 GCA_016763155.1 Rhizobiaceae bacterium | reverse complement strand
CACGGTGAACACCGCCATATGGGGAACTTTTCTGGCGATCATTGTTGGCATTCCATTTGCAATTTTATCTTCTTCCAACATCGCACCAGTGTGGATTGTGCAACCAGTTCGTCGTTTGATGGATGCCAGCCGCGCCATCAATGAAATCGTTTTTGCCCTCTTGTTCGTGGTAGCCGTGGGCCTTGGCCCCTTTGCTGGCGTGATGGCTTTGTTCGTCCACAATGTGGGTGTGATCGCCAAACTGTTTTCGGAAGCAGTTGAGGCCATTGACCCGCGCCCGGTCGAAGGCATTCGCGCAACCGGGGCCGGAAAATTACAGGAAGTAGTATTCGGCGTTATTCCCCAGGTTATTCCATTATGGATTTCGTTTTCACTCTATCGGTTTGAAACCAATGTGCGCTCGGCAACTGTGCTTGGCATTGTTGGCGCCGGTGGCATTGGGCAGATATTGTGGGAAAGCATGCGCGGCTTTATGTATCCTGAAGCCTCTGCAATTATCATCATTGTCGTTCTGACAATTTCAGTCATTGATGTGATCTCCCAACGCTTGAGAAAATGGGTTACATGAAACCAAAAATTGGCCAAGATTATTCCCGTTATGGACTGTATTTCAAACCAAAAGCAGGTTCGGCTCTGGCTGAATTTGAGGACAAATGGTTTGCCGCCAACCGGCCAAATGAAATTATCGGAATTCCCAAAAGATACGGCCTTCACGCCACATTAAAAGCGCCGTTCAAGCTGGATGAGCAACATTCATTTGATGAATTGTTTGCCGCGATCAAACAATTGAGTGTTGATTTTTCTCCAATTTATGTGGGTGCATTGGCGCAAAGAAAGATTGAGAGTTTTTTGGCTCTTGTGCCCAAATCAAATTGCCCTGATCTTGACCAATTGGCTTTCGACTGTGTTCGTATGATTGATCCCTATCGTGCACCGATTGAGGCTCGTGAACTGGAACGAAGGCGCGCAGTTTCTCTTAATTTGGAAGAAGAAAAAATGCTGGCACAATGGGGTTACCCTTATGTCAAAGACAGCTTTCGATTCCATATTACACTCACAGGCAATCTCCATGAGAAACAGGTTGAAAACATTCAACCTGAACTGGATGATTTGCTGAAACCGGTATTGAGTGAACCTCTTATCATTGAGGATATTTGTCTGGTAGGGGATCCGGGTGAGGGTAAACCGTTCAGGCTGCTTGAACGTTTTTCCCTAACAAAATAGCCATAAACTGATCGACACCAACACTCACTTCACGGTCATTCATGATCGTACTAAGTGGAGCAGCGTTGTTAAATTCTACAACCGTGCGAGACATGCGTTCTTCAATATCCAGAGGCGTTTCACGGCCACGCTTTTTCAATCGTTCTTCTATTACGTGTTGAGGTGCCGTTACATTTATTACGTGCACATGAGAGAAACATTCAATCGCATCACCTATTGCGCCGCGGGATAAATTGACAACCACATTCACCCCCTGCTCGGTTAATGTGTAAACGCCCTGCGCAATGCCATAGTGCAGCCCATGGGCCTGCCATTGCAGCACAAATGCGTGTTGTACTGATAGGGCTTCAAATTCTCGTTCATCAACAACGATGTGGTTTTCACCGACAGTATCAACTCCGCGGGTAATATGACGCCTGGCAAAGTGCCATTTACCATCCCCCTCCAGCAATTGCCGGGCAAGATCAATCAAAGTATCCTTGCCTGCACCGCTTGGCCCGACAACGGCAAAAAGTGTGCCTGTACGGTTTTGAGTATTATGTTCGCTCTTAGGCAACACGCTCTCCTTTTCGCCAAACCTGATGTACAATTGGCGTGCTATTTGTATAATTGAAAAGCAGGATATCTGCCAGCATTCCGGGTGCCAGAACGCCCCGGTCGTTCAAACCAACTTTTTTTGCAGGCGCACTTGTCACCATGGAGATTGCCTGAGGCAGGGAGATCTCATCAATGTTTTCTTCCAGTACAAGACAAGCATGCAGCAAGGATGCCGGAACATAGTCTGATGAGATAATATCAAGGACGCCCTCGGCGGCAAAAGCACGCGCTGAAGCATTGCCGTTATGAGACATTCCCCGAACGATATTAGGTGCTCCCATCATTACCGCGAGACCAGCATCATACGAAGCACGCGCGGCTTCCAGTGTTGTTGGGAATTCTGCAATGGAACCATTGTCTGCAATTGCCTCATCCACATGGGCGATTGTTGCATCATCATGGCTTGCCAGCTGAATGCCTCGCTCGCTCGCTTCCTTCACCACAGCGCGCCGGTTGATCTCGCTATATTTGATCTGGGCTGCCATTTGCATGTCTACAAATTCTGCGAAATCCTTGTCACTCATTTTGTATTTGGTTTGATAGTAACTTCTAAAACTATCTATGGAAACGAACTGCCGTTGACCGGGTGTGTGATCCATCACCGATACAAGTTGCGCCAACTCATTTTCAAGCAGCACAGAAAGGTGCTCCATTAAATTCCCCACCGACACCTCGCAGCGCAGGTGCAAAAAGTGATCGGCTTTCAAATGCCCTTCCGCCTTAATCGCGGCAACCGCATCGCAGGCATCTTTCATATGTTCATGAGAGCGGCCGCCAAACATCGTGTCGCCCACATATAGCGCATTGAATACGGTCGTAATTCCGGCCCCGGTCACTTCGCGGTCGTGATTGACGATTGCGCTAGTTGCCGGCCAAAATGAATTGGGCCGGGGGTTCAGATGTCGTTCCACATTGTCCGTGTGCAGTTCAATCAAACCTGGGCAAAGGTAATTGCCTTCACAATCAATGGCGCCAGGGAGATTGCACTCCCCAATATTTATCTGGCTGATCTTTCCGTCGACAATTTCGAGATTTCCCTCGATTACCTCATCGGCCATTATAATTTTTGCATTGGTAAAAACTGTGTTCATTATGCTGCATCCCTGAATTCTGCCAAATTACATTCACCCGAACTCACCTCTTCGCGGTCTTCGACATTGTGGTAAATACCGAGGATAGCGGAGCCCTGAGAGCGGGCTTCATTGATCATTTCAAGAACGACGGTACGATTGATGTCATCCAGCGAGGCGGTGGGTTCATCAAGCAATAATAGCGGGCGTATTTTGGCAAAGCCCCTTGCGATATTCACCCGTTGCTGCTCACCTCCGGAAAAAGTCGTCGGTGATAATTGCCATAAATTACTTGGAATATTCAGGCGCTCGAGCAGTTCACCTGCGCGCCTTTCTGCCTGCCCTGCCCCCAGATGCAATATCGGTTCCGCAACAATATCAAGAGTAGAAACCCGCGGTATCACGCGCAGAAACTGACTAACATAACCAATCGTTGCCTCACGGATATCGATAATTTCACGAGGAGAGCAATCAGGAATATTGCGCCATTCGTTTTGATGTTTAATGGCCACTTCGCCAGAGTTTGATATATAACTGCCATAAATTATTTTGAGCAGTGAGCTTTTCCCCATGCCCGATGGCCCCGTGATGGCGATTGCATCTCCAGGCTCCAGTTCCAGATTGAGGTCTCTAAACACCTCAATCTTTGTGCCCATCTGCGTATGAAGCGTGAAGCTCTTGCAAAGATTATTTACTCGTAAAATCTTGGTCATGGATCAAACCTGCAAAACTGATGAAACCAGCAATTGGGAATAAGGTGCTTGCGGATCATCCAAAATCTGATCAGTCAGACCCTGTTCAATCACTTCGCCCCGCTGCATCACCATCAACCGTGTGGAAAGGAGACGAGCAACAGCAAGATCGTGGGTTACCAAAATTACTGACAAATTGAGATCGCGTACAAGGGAACGGATCAAATCCAGCAAACGCGCCTGGACGGAAACATCCAGCCCACCCGTGGGTTCATCCATCAAAACCAAACGCGGCGCGGTCACCAGATTGCGGGCGATTTGAAGGCGTTGCTGCATACCACCAGAAAACGTATGGGGAAGATCATCAATTCGCGATTGATCGATCTCAACCTTTCCCAACCAATCAAGAGCCTGTTCGCGAATATTTCCGTAATGCCTCGCACCCACAGACATTAGTCGTTCACCAATATTTGCGCCGGCCGAAACACCCATTCTCAACCCATCTCGTGGTGTTGATGCACATAGGCCCATTCTGTTCGGGACAATTTACGTTGCTCAGCTTCGCTGATTGCGCCAAGTGTTTTTGCCTCGCCGTCGGCAGAGCAATAGGTAACATTGCCACTATCTGCATCAACCAGAGCATTCAAACATTTAAGCAGTGTGGTTTTTCCTGAGCCGGATTCTCCCACAATTCCCAAAACCTCACCGGGCCAAAGTTCAAAGCTGATATCGCGACAAGCGGCAATCCTGCCATAGGTTTTGTTCAAATTTTTGACTTCGAGAACAGGCATATCAATCATTGCTCTGCCCCTTTGACCGGCCCCTGCTTGCTCTGGCAATAGGCTGTATCTGAACAACAAAACATTCGGTTCCCTGAATTATCGAGTATGACCTCATCGAGATAACTGTCGGTTGTCCCGCAAATCGCGCATGGCTCGTCCCATTTCTGCACTTCGAAAGGGTAGTCTTCAAAATCCAGGCTTTTTACGCGAGTATATGGAGGAAGCGCATAAATACGCATTTCCCGTCCGGCACCGAATAGTTGCAGGGCCGCCATATTATTCATTTTTGGATTATCAAATTTGGGAATGGGCGACGGGTCCATTACATATCGCTCCTCAACGGAAACGGGATAAGCATAAGTTGTCGCGATCTGTCCGTTACGGGAAATATCCTCGTATAATTTTACATGCATCAACCCATATTCTTCCAATGCATGCATTTTTCGGGTCTCGGTTTCCCGTGGTTCAAGAAAGCGCATGGGTTCCGGGATTGGCACCTGAAACACCAAAATCTGATTGGCGCCAAGTTCCTGTTCGGGGATACGATGGCGAGTTTGTATGATAGTCGCATCCTGAGTTATTTCTGTGGTTGCTATATCGGCAGTTTTTTTGAAAAAATCGCGGATAGAAACGGCATTGGTCGTATCATCTGCTCCCTGATCGGTAACCTTCAAAACGTCGTCCGGCTTTAAGATCGAAGCCGTGACCTGCACCCCTCCGGTACCCCATCCATAAGGCATGGGCATTTCTCTACTTGCAAAAGGCACCTGATAACCAGGAATCGCCACAGCCTTCAACAAAGCGCGGCGGATCATCCGTTTGGTTTGTTCATTGAGATAGGCAAAATTATAGCCATTCATTGTCAGACCGGCACTCATTCTGCAGCCTCCTTCATGACGCGTTGTTTAGCTCTCATCTTGCGCACGAGCTCCAGTTCGGCCTGAAAATCTACATAATGGGGGAGCTTGAGATGCTCGACAAAACCAGTCGCCTTAACGTTGTCGGAGTGGGAAAGTACAAATTCTTCGTCCTGCGCCGGGGCGGTTTTCTCTTCGCCCAGTTCATCGGCGCGCAACGCCCTATCGACCAGAGCCATGGACATCACCTTGCGCTCCACCTGACCAAAGGCCAGACCGTAGCCTCTTGTGAATTGTGGCGGCGCTGATTTTGAGCCCTTGAACTGATTAATCATCTCGCATTCGCTTACGATCATCTCGCCAATTTCTATCGGGAAACCAAGTTCTTCCGGTGCAAATTCTACTGCTACTGAACCAATACGAATTTCACCGGCAAACCCATGATTGCGCGCATAACCACGCTGGGTAGAATATCCAAGCGCCAACAAAAACCCTTCATCGGCACGTGCAAGATTTTGCAACCGCAAAGAACGATCTGCTGGGAACTCCAGAGGGGAGCGCGTGAGATCAGACGGCGGCGTATCTTCATTCATTTCCAATGAGGCTTGTTCAACCAGGCCTTCATTATTGAGAATGTCGAGCACGCGCGGCATATCAGCATCTAGTCCCACGTCATCTCGGGTTTCAACGGAAGTCTCATCCTGCAACTTTTGTTCTTCAAGGCTGAAATCAAGCAGGCGATGCTGATAATCGAAGGTTGCTCCTAAAATCTGCCCTCCTGGTATGTCTTTATATGTGGCTGAAATTCTGCGCTCCACACGCATATGCGAGGTATCAAATGGTTTGCTTGAACCAAATCGAGCCAGAGTGGTGCGGCTAGCACGAACCAGAAAAATTGCCTCGATCAAATCACCGCGTGCCTGTTTTATTGCAAGAGCTGAAAGATCGAAATCATAAAGAGACCCCTCGCTCATCACCCGATCCACAGAGAATGACAATTGCTGTTTGATTTGTTCAGTTGTAATTTCCGGGACGGAAACATCACCGCGCCTTTTTTCGTCGAAAAGCGCATGGGCGTTGCGAATTGCTTTCTCGCCCCCTTTGACTGCCACATACATTAGACGGTTTCCTCAATCATGACTGCTGAAGAACGCGGACAAGCCGCAATGCCCTGTTGCAGACAGAACACAAAATCTAGGCCGAGCGGAAACTGACTATTATTGTTTCGCACTTTTCGCCAAAACGCTTCATCCAACCCCGGTACAGAAAATTCTTGTTTATATTTGATCCCCGGCCCAGCAAGACTAACGGGGGCAGCTTCCCCATGGCCATCAATTTGGATTATCATCGTGGCAGAGCGATCCGGATATTCGGCAGTTCCCAACTGAAACTGACTGAGGTCTGGAATATGGCTCGCTGAAAACACGGCGAATGCCGCATCTGCTGCCTTCTCAACCAAGACCGCTCCTGTATGGAATTTCAAATATTGGGAAACATTATCGCCCATAAGTTCAGGGGCGATCCAAAGTGGCGTATCATTATCAACCAATGTCAGAATAACCGCTGCACATGTGGGCAATAAAGGCGCAGGTGGTGCCAGGCTGACCGATTGGTTCTGCATGGTACCGGGATGCGAAATCGCATCGAGAACCGCGCGGAAAATGCCAGCACTTTCCGTAGATACGTCATCAAACCCACCATCGAGGTTGGCCTTGCTTGTTAAATCATCCATTACTCATCCTCTCCACGCACAACTGTGAAAAAGTCTACTTTTGTGGCTGCAGCTTTTGCTGCCTGTTTGGCATTGCCCTTTTGAGCAAGGCGTTCCAACGGCTCAATAATCTCGCGGGCCGTTTTGTTATGATGTTTGCTCTGCATCAATGCATCGCAAATCGCGGCGATTTCAGCATGTTGATGATTGCGGCCCATGACATAAGCATGACCAACTTCGCCAGATTGCAAACTCACCGTGCACCGCGTGACTGTGGTCTCGCCGAGATTAAACGGCGCGCCGGTTCCACCGGTTCTGCCCTCCACCATCACCAATCCGGTTTCAGGTTTGCGCAACAATGTGTATGGGCAGGAGATGGGAAAACTTTTCCACATCTGCTCCAAATTATCCCACATGGCTTTGGCTAGGATCGCCATCCAGTGCTGTCGGGACCGGATATCGGCACCGAGAATATTCTGAGTCATACTGTCTCCATCGAATCACACGCTGGGGTCCGAGATACAAAATTTTGATAACGGTTTGATGACATTGCCTCACAGGCCGTTTTGGAAAACGAACTCGAGTTTTTGATTTGTCATTAAAGGTTTGCATTGCCCTTCTACCGTTATGATCTATCGGCATTGGCCGCGAACCCAGTTTTCAAAGGAAAGAATAATGGACAGGAAAGATATTTCATTCGACGAATTCGACGAGATCGAAAACCCATCTAGCGAAGAAAATGATTTTGACCAGATTGTAGATTCTGCGATCAGCCGTCGTGGATTATTGGGAGGCGTATTCGCATTTGGGAGTTGTGCAGCGCTTTGCAGCACATTTGCACCAAATCTCGCACTAGCTGCTACTGACCGTTTTGCTTTTGAAGCGATTGCAACAAACAGCTTGGACGCGATCACGGTTCCTGAAGGTTATATCGCCGAAGTGCTGGTGCGTTGGGGAGACCCACTTTGGTCAGATTCGCCTCAATTCGATCATGCAACTCGTGGCACGGCAGCGAGCCAGGCACGCACATTTGGCGATAACATTGACGGCATGGAAGTGTTGGCCCACGGCAATAAATCTCTGCTTGTAGTCAATAACGAATATACCAACCGTTCGATCATCTGGGGCAATCGCGCTGATGGAAAATCGGAAAATGATGATGACATTTTGAAAGGCAAAATGGCTCATGGTCTCAGCGTCGTGGAAATTACCCAGCAGGATGGGAAATGGAACGTTGTACAAGACAGCCCATATAACCGACGCATTACGCCTGATAGCGAAATGGAAATAACAGGCCCTGCCGCAGGACATGATCTGCTCAAAACATCGGCAGACCCTAGTGGAACCAAATCTCTTGGCACATGGAACAACTGTGGCAACGGCTCCACACCATGGGGCACATATCTGGCATGTGAAGAAAACTTCAACGGATATTTTTCTGCCGCTGACGAAGATCATAAAGTCTCCGCCGAATTGAAACGCTACGGCGTTTCGTCGAAAGACTGGGGCTATGGCTGGGCACAAATTGATGAACGATTTGATGTTTCCAAACATCCAAATGAGCCCAACCGTGCAGGCTATGTTGTTGAAATCGATCCACGCGATCCAAATTCAATCCCGAAAAAACGCACAGCTCTTGGACGTTTCAAGCATGAAAATGCTGAACTTGTTGTCAATTCAGACGGCCGCATCGTGGTATATTTGGGCGATGATGAACGCGGCGAGTTTTTGTATCGTTATGTATCCAACGGCATTTATGCACCGGGCGCTGAAACAGATTCATTGCTGGAAGATGGCATATTATCTGTAGCGAAATTTCACGATAATGGCGCAGGTGAATGGTTGGAGTTAACGCCAGAAACAACCGGTATGGCTGATATGGCAGAAATCTGCATCCATACGCGTATCGCTGCATCCAAAGTTGGCGCAACCACAATGGACAGGCCGGAATGGGTATCTGCCAATCCTCATTATCCTGAAATTTATTGCGCGCTGACCAACAACAAAAACCGCGGCATCAAACCAAATGCTGGCGGGGATCAAACACCTATTGGTGGACCAAACCCGCGTGAAGCCAACAAATATGGACAAATTGTTCGTTGGCGGCCAAATGGCGGCGATCATACGGATAAAGGGTTTGTCTGGGATTTGTACCTGCTTGCAGGCAACCCAACGGTGCATTCTGGTGACAAAGCTGGATCAAAAAATATTACACCAGACAATATGTTCAACTCACCAGACGGTTTGAATTTTGATTCAACCGGTATTTTGTGGATCCAGACCGATGGCAATTATTCCAACGAGAAGGATTTTGAAGGCCAGGGCAATAACCAGATGCTTGCTGGCGATCCGGTGACTGGCGAGGTCAGGCGTTTTCTCGTTGGGCCAAAACAATGCGAAGTTACCGGCCTCACATGGAGCACCGATCGCAGGACCATGTTTGTCGGGATTCAGCATCCGGGCGAACGAGGTGATAGCCATTGGCCAGAAGGTGGCGACGCCGTTCCTCGTTCCGCAGTAATTGCGGTACGGCGCGAGGATGGCGGGCTAGTCGGCTAGTACAATAAAAGAATGTCGGCCCATTTTTGCGAATGGGCCGGTATTGCGTTTTGACGCCATGGTTTGGAATTGTCACAAAATTGAAACGTGAATCAGCCAAAATACCTTATAATCAACGGGTAAGGCTTGGCATGAAAAACTCGAACCAACCTCGAAAATCCTATCGTTCTTTGTTCTTATCCGACCTGCATTTAGGCACAAAAGGCTGTCAGGCAGAACAAATTCTAAGTTTTCTAAAGTGCCACGACGCTGAAACATATTACCTTGTTGGTGATATTATAGATTTTTGGCGCATACGAAAAAGAGCTAACTGGCCTCAGGCTCACAACGACGTTCTTCAGGCTTTATTACGCAAGTCACGCAACGGTGCTCAACTTTTCTACATCCCCGGAAATCATGACGAAGCCCTGCGTGATTATTGCGGCAATCAATTTGGCAATATCCACATCGTATCCCAGATCATTCACGAAACCGCAGACGGTCGAAAATTTCTGGTCATCCACGGAGATGAATTTGATATCGTCGTGCGCTATGCCAAATGGCTCGCCTATCTGGGTGACTGGGCATATGAAATGTCGATCATTGCAAATGCCAAATTCAACTGGGTGCGCAGGAAACTTCATTTGCCCTATTGGTCTCTTTCTGCCTGGCTCAAACACAAGGTGAAGACGGCTGTAAATATCATCGGAGAATTTGAAAATGCCCTTGCTTCCGAGGCCCGTCGGCAAGAAGTGGATGGGGTAATTTGTGGTCATATCCACCATGTGGCGATCAGTACAATCAGCGAGATTGAATATGTAAATACCGGTGACTGGGTGGAAAGCTGCACTGCCATTGGAGAAACCAAGGATGGTCAATTGGAGATCATTCGCTGGCTTGAACAAACTGAAACTGAACAGGAGCAGGTTAATGGGAAGCAAAATCTACCATCGTCAGAATTGCAAACCGCAGCCTGAATATGCGTATTCTGATTGCAACTGACGCGTGGCACCCTCAGGTAAATGGGGTAGTGCGCACGAACGAACAATTGCGTATTGGGCTAAAGCAGTTTGGCATTGAGGTCTCTTTTATTTCACCGTTGCACAATCGCTCAATTCCCTGTCCTACCTATCCGGAAATTCGGCTTTCCTATATTAGTCAGGATCGTATCCACCAAAAAATTATGCACTACCAGCCAGATTATGTTCATATTTCTACCGAGGGACCCATTGGGTTTGCCGTGCGAACTTATTGTCTGGAGCGACAGATAAGTTTCACCACCTGTTATCATACCCGTTTCCCCGAATATCTGGCTTCGCGATTTCCTGTGCCGCTTTCTTGGAGTTATGCTTTCCTGCGCCGGTTTCATAATTCCGGATCTGGAATGATGGTGTCTACAAATTCACTGGCTGATGAACTCAAAAACCGGGGTTTCAACAACATCCTACCCTGGACGCGTGGCGTGAATACCACCCTATTTCGTCCAAGCGGCCATCTAATTTTTGGTGTCGATGAGCCAGTGTTTTTGTATGTTGGCAGAGTGGCCATTGAAAAGAATGTGGAAGCCTTTTTAAACCTCGATCTACCGGGCAAAAAAGTTGTCGTGGGGAGCGGGCCACAACTTGATGAATTGAGATCGCGCTATCCTGACGTCTTATTTTCGGGCAGTATAGAGGGCGAAGAACTTGCCCAACATTATGCATCTGCAGATGTTTTCGTCTTTCCCAGTTTGACAGATACTTTTGGCGTTGTGTTGCTTGAAGCAATGGCTTCGGGATTGCCTGTTGCAGCCTTTCCAGTGACAGGCCCGAAGGACATTATCAAACAAGGTGTAACGGGTTTTCTGAACAATGATTTGCGTATTGCTGCGCTGAAAGCTTTGCAGTTAAAAAGTAAGGATTGCCGCTTGGAAGCGCTCAATTACAACTGGGCAAATTCCACAAAACAATTCCTGAACAACATACAAAGAAGCCATTGGAAACCACAAAACGAAACAGACAGAATGGGACAGCTTCAGTCTCACAGCTCTTGAGTATCGTAGGCGTACCCCATGCGTACACGTCAAAGACGTGAAATCAAATTAACTCATTTGAGGAGCATATAATGCCACAACACTGGATTTTGATGCAGCTTGAATACCGGAATGCGAAACAGAATACACGGTTTTGCACATTCAAAAAGCTCCTCCTCCCGCCTGATGATTTCCTTTGCCTGCCTCACCACTTTCCTCCCGCAGAATGAAGCGATTTGATAGACACAACACCAGAGATTGCATAAAGAAACCCGGTTCAAAGACCGGGTTTTTGCCTATTCAAGGATTGTAATATACTATTGCGGGCGCCTCAGCACCGCATAGCAGGCATAGTCATTATAGAGGCTTTCAAAGCGAAATGACATTGCGTCATCCTTGGCCAAGCGCTCCATGAAAGGCCCCAATTCAACACGTGGTGTCACGCTGAACTTAAGCAACCAGGTAAGCAGCCCGCCTCTGAACCAAGAGGGCATTTTTCTTTGATGATGAAAATCAACAATATGGAGCGATCCACCGGGTGCCAATGAACCGATTGCCTGTTGCAACACTTGTTGCCATTTGGGAATCATCGAGAGAGCATAGGAAATGAAAATGCGATCAAATTGCGCTTGCCCAAAGACACGCTCCCCGTCAAATTTGAGAGCATCTGCATGGGCCAGTCTGGTACATTGGCGCAAGCCGGAACGCTCTACGGAAAATGCAGCGGTTTCCAACATTTCGGTGGAGACATCAAAACCATAAAAATTTCCGTGGGGATAGGTTCTGGCAGCTGAAATCAGATTGCGCCCAGTGCCACAAGCTATTTCAAGGACGTGTCCGCCATTGGGAACATCTAGCTCGGAAATGAGCTTGTCGCGACCAAGCAGATATGGCTTTCTGGTAAAGTCATAGATGTGCCGCTGAAAGCGATAAATCTGATCCATATGGGTGGCGGCACTTGCCGCATGATTAGACATCCTCTTCCTCCTTCAAGGTGTAGAGATGAACGGTGCCATAAATGGCTGAACGATCGCGGCGTGTGAGGTCTTGGCAATACTCCTCGTCATAATTCCAACGGTCGAGAACATCATCAGGAATGCGACCCGGCAAGAGACGTTCCTCAGCGGCGGTCCTGAATAATACGCGTGCACCTGGGCGCGCAGTCCTGGTGATTTCTCGCCATAATGTTGTAAGGGTTTCGTCATCCATCCAGTCTTGCGCATCGAGCAATATGAAGCGATCGAGACAACAATCTGCCTGGCTTCTCAAAAAATCTGTATAGGATGTGTGCTTGACGCTGACCCGGTCAGTTCGCTGAGATATTGCCCCATAATTTTCACGCTTCAAATAGAGTGGCAATGGCCCCTCACCCGGATTGGCATAACGTCTGCCATAGGCTTGCCAAGCGAAATAATTATCACTAATTTCAAAATCGCAGGTGAGTTTTTCAAGCCGTCGGCGCAGCACAGTTGCCATATCGCCATCACCAGATGCAGCGAGTGCACTATATTGCGCCGGTGGAATTCCAAGACCGTAAAGGGAGGCAGGTTGGCGGACTATCCAGCGCACGAATTTTTTGTCGAATAGTGGTGAAATCTGTTGTTCAAAATAGGTACGCTGCTCAGCAAATGATGATGCCTGCAGGATGTTTTTCAGATTTTTGCCATATAATTTCGCGAGTAAATGGCTTGCCCCGATGAATTTCCCAAGCAGACCGGCATGATAAAAATTACGAGCAAACAGGCTTATACGTCGTCGCCCGAAAATATCGCGAGACTGCCAATATTGTCTGCTTTCCAAATCCAACTGGTTCTTTAAAACCGTGTCGAACATACGGACATTTTCCTGATTATTTGCCTTACCGAAAAAGCGGAAAAAATCATCATATCCACGCAGGTTTTTGGCGGCACAAAGTTTTAATCGCGTCAACGCCACATGAGCAGAATTGAGATCAACGGCAGTGATACGTGCGGGATTATCAGTGAGATAATTGAGCACATTGCAACCACCGGAAGCAATCGTCACCACATGGCTATCGGGGCGAATATCAAGCGCTTCCATATCAACTTTTGGATCTTCCCATATCTGGGGATAAACCAGCCCTTTGAAAACAGCGGTAAATCCACGCTCCAACAGACCGCCTTTGGACATCGCCTTATTGCGGTGAACCGCTTCTTTCAACTTGAGATTTTGCCTTTGCATTGCCAAGATGTTTCTCCTGAGATGAATCTTTTTCTTCGCGCTTAGCCGTGGCCTAACCTCTCCAGATGACAGGTGCATGACGATGTGTTGTGGACAAAATTTTCTGCATCACAGGCGTTGATTTACCTTGGTAACGGCCAACCAAACACATTCTAAAATTTCAATTTTTGATATTTAATTTAAATAATTATTGCTATTTTATCATTTATTGATAATTTGGTGGCTTATTTTGAAGAGGACTCAGAAATGACTTTGACTGCCCTGCGAGCAAACGCCTACCTGCACCATGTTGCTTTTGAAAGCGACAATCCTGAGAAACTTGCACAATTTTATAGCCAGACAATGCAGATGAAAGTGGAGAAAACCAGCTCCGATGAGTGGCGCTGTGAAGGCCCCAATCGCCGCTTTGTTGCTCTAAAAGGAACATCACGGCAGCTGGCCTATGCAGGCCTTGCCTGTAGCGATCAGGATGGTCTGGACGGTTTATTGGCTCGCGCCAAGGATGAGGGCATTGAAATTGAAAAGAGCCCTTCCCCCTATTTTAGGGATGGCGCTTTTGCTGTGCGTGACCCGGATGGCAACCTTATTTGCTTCGGTCTGGCCATCGCGCAGGCTGATGGATTTACCGGCATTCACGGGCCAACCCAGCATCTGACTTTTGCCAGTCTTGATGTGGAAGCATTCTCTGAATTCTATCATGGCAAGCTCGGCTTTTCGATCTCTGATCGGGTGCTGCACAAGGATGGCAAACTTGCCACT
Source organism: Rhizobiaceae bacterium (assembly GCA_016763155.1). Lineage (GTDB taxonomy): Bacteria > Pseudomonadota > Alphaproteobacteria > Rhizobiales > Rhizobiaceae. The sequence goes on along the minus strand of JAESUH010000136.1, from coordinate 16,671 downwards.
TGCTTCACGCGTTCAAACCATGAGCACCACACCATCGCCTGTTTCAAATCTGACCGGCAGGGTGTTGATCATCACAGCTATGAGGCTGGCCAATGGGACACCATACGCGACTGGGCAGATCACTTTGCTGATCTGGATATTTTGCTCATGTGGGGACCAGGAAGACATGGGCCCGGCAATAACCTTTTCATCTTCATTGAAGACCCGGACAAGAACTGGATTGAGGTTTCAGCCGAGCTTGAAATCATCCATGATCGCCCGGTGAAGGACTGGCCGCAAGACCCTCGCACCTTGAACCGTTGGGGCCGAGCCATCCTGCGCTCATAGGCGCATACACCAATTCAATACTCCCACAAGATTGGAATAAAAATGAAATTCATCAGCTTTGTGCGCTGCGGACAGCCGGGTTTTGGTTTGTTGCAAGAGCAAGGGATCATCGATCTCACTGGAAAAATCGCGCCTCACATCATGAGCCTGAAAAACGCTCTGGTATCTGATAAACTGTCAGATGCAAAAAAGTTTACGAATAGACATGCAGACTTCGCCATGAGCGACGTCACACTTTTACCGGTGATCCCTAACCCGGGGAAAATTCTATGCGTGGGATTGAATTACGAAACCCATCGGGCGGAAACCAAACGACCGGATGCGAAATATCCAACCATGTTTCCCCGTTATGCGGATTCCCAGGTGGCCCATGGCCACCCTCTCATCAAACCGCGCGTTAGCGAACGTTTTGACTATGAGGGCGAGTTGGCCGTGATTATCGGTCAAGGCGGCAGAAATATCGATGAGGCTGATGCCATGGATCATGTGGCGGGATATGCCTGTTATAATGATGCGACAGCTCGTGATTGGCAGCGTCATACGCACCAGTTCATGCCCGGCAAAACTTTTCCCGGCACTGGCGCATTTGGCCCGGCAATGGTCGACGCAAAATCTATTCCAGATTATCGCAAGCTCACAATCCAGACCCGTCTTAATGGCGAAATTATGCAGGATGCTAATCTGGATCAGCTGATATTTCCAATTCCCCGCCTGATTGCCTATTGCTCAAGCTTCACACCGCTTGCTCCAGGTGATGTTATTATCACAGGCACACCCGGTGGCGTTGGTGATCGCCGCGAACCGCCTGTTTATATGAAAGCGGGCGATCTGATTGAAGTCGAAATTTCGGAACTCGGCATTCTGGCAAACCCTATCATTGCTGAATAATGCATATCCGTTTTCAACCATCGCCATTGGCAGGTTCCAGGAGTGCAAGCCGTGAGCGCTGAATCTGTAGACGTCATAATTATCGGCGCCGGCCCGACAGGGCTCACCCTTGCAAATTTGCTGGGTGAGTCTGGTGTCAAAACCGTCTTGATTGAACAAAACCTCTCAACGGTTGGGGAACCTCGCGCTGTCTCGATTGATGATGAATCCATGCGCACCATGCAGGCGCTGGGATTATCAGACAAGATCGAAGCAATTGTTGCGCGCGGTTACGGGTCTCGATATCTCGCACCAAATGGCAAATGCTTTGCAACCGTTGACCCGGTCACGCGCGAATATGGGTTTGACAAACGTAACGCATTTCAACAACCGGAATTTGAAGCCCTGCTACGAGAAGGCCTGGTGCGCTATCCAAATGTGGATGCCCGATTTGGGTGTGAGATGGTTAGCTTTGAACAGGATGACAGCGGAGTTGACGTCACCGTAAAACCTAACGAGGGCGCGACAGAAACCATTCGTGCGCGTTTCATGGTGGCATGTGATGGCGGACGCTCGCCTACGCGCAAAGCATTAGATGTTCCGCTGGAAGGATCAACCTTTCGCGAACAATGGCTGATCGTTGATCTGGTAAAAACCGAGAACCGTTTTCGCCATACAGAAGTTTATTGCGATCCGTCTCTTCCTTGTATTTCTCTGCCCGGTCCGAACGGAATTCGTCGTTACGAATTCATGTTGAAGCATCAGCAGAACGAAAATGAAGCCATCGAAGAGACGTTCGTGCGCGATCTGCTCGCAAGGGTGGGGCCGGACCGGGAAGCAGAATTGCGCCGTGTTCAGGTTTACACCTTTCATGGGCGCATCGCCAAAGAATGGCGAAAAGGGCGAATATTTTTGGCGGGTGATGCCGCCCACCTAACCCCGCCATTTGCTGGGCAGGGCATGAATAGCGGCCTGCGTGATGCGCATAACCTTGGTTGGAAACTGGCGCAAGCTTTGAAAAGCTCTGATTATGACGAGCTGCTTGATAGCTACCAGATTGAGCGTCCTCCCCATGCGTGGAACATGATCGAACTTGCTCTGACCATGGGCCGGGTGATGATGCCGACTTCCCATTTGCAGGGGGCGTTAGTGCGTACCGGCTTTCGCATTCTTAGCCTCTATCCGCCCATTCGAGATTACTTCGCGCAAATGCGTTACAAGCCCAAGCCGCGCTTTATTGCAGGTTTACAAAAACCTGATGGAAGGTCTGCCAAGACTACAATGGTCGGACGATTGTTTCCCCAGCCCGAAGTTGAAGACATCAAACGCCAACGCTTTTTGCTGGATAGCATTATCGGAAATAAGCCAGCACTTCTGATATTTTCTGAAACTCCCGATCAGTATGTAGATGAACCATTGCTCAAATCCTATGCAGCTAACCACATTCCAATTATCGGCATTACTCCGGAATGGATGAACCCCGCTGCGGCCAATTTTCCCATCGTGCGGGATGTCTCGCGTTTCTTAAGCGCCAAGAATTTTGCGACTTACCACGAACACGCATTTCTTCTTCGCCCTGATCATTATGTAGCAGCGACGGCACCACTTGACCGTCTCGTTGACCTCGAAGGTATGAGGGAAAAACTCACCCACTGAATACGACCAAGCAAAACTCAACCCACAAGGAGAACAATATGACTTTTTTAAACCACCTCAAAACCGGACTGGCAGGACTTGTTTTGGCAACGGCAATGGCTTTGCCTCTCACGCCCGCACTGGCTGCGAATATCAAATTTGGCACACCAACACCGCCGCCGCATATATTCACCAAAGCTGCCGAGCGGTTTGCCGAAATTGTTGCAGCAGATAAGTCGCTCGACCTCAGCGTCAAAGTTTTCCCAAGCAACAGGCTGGGCGATGTTCCAACCACTCTGTCGCTTCTGCAATCTGGTGCTGCTCAGTTTACGCTTGTTCCTGTTGGTGCATTGGCTCAGCGTAATGACGCATTTTATGGCTGGTTCCTGCCATATATGTTCCCATCGCTGAAAGAAGCAGGAGCCGCAGCCGCACTCCCTGAGGCGCGTCAAATGTTGACCTTGCTGGAAGAGCAAGGGCTTGTGGGCATGGCATATATTTTCCCCGGCCAGCGGCATTTGCTTTCAAAAACTGCAATTTCCAACCCGGCAGATTTGAAAGGTCTGAAAGTTCGCGCTTTTCCAAATGATATTTTCCACGCCTGGTGGAGTGCTGTTGGTGCCGCACCAACCGCCCTGCCTCTACCTCAAATTATGCCGTCGCTTGTGACTGGCGTGATTGATGCCGTTGATGTGGATGTGGATATCGTTATTGGTTTGAAAATGCACAAACAGGCAAAGCATCTGATCCTTACCAATCATATGGCATTTCCAGGTGCCGTTCTGATTTCAAAAGTCTGGTGGGATAAATTGGATGCTGCCAAGCAAAAGCGGATCTCTAAAATCTGGTCTCAGGTTGAAGCATGGGCGCTTGAAACACAGATTGCCAATGAAGCCGCGATCATCTCCAAACTTGAAGCGGATGGTGCTGAGGTAAACCGGATCAATGCAAATGTATTTGCTCCCTTCGCTAAAGCTATCAGCGACGAGTTCATCGCTCGTGATCCTGCGATTGCAGCTTTTGCCGCCGCTGTTGCCAAGCAGTAAATCAATATTAAAGGCGCTGCGTTGAAAAGCGCGGCGCCTTTTTCTATGGAGGAAATTCGTGTGCTTAAACTATTTTTTAGCCTTGATCGGGGCATTGCCCATATTGAACGGGCGATTGCAATCACCTGCCTTGCAACCCTGTCCGGTGTTTTGATCGCACAGATTTTCTTTCGCTATATTTTGCGACAACCGCTTTTTTGGGCGGAAGAACTGGCATTGGGATTGATGTTTTTGATGACCTTTATCGGTCTCAGTCTTCTTATCCATAGTGGTAGATTGGTGGCAATTACCCCACTTGCAAACTACCTGTCCCCGTCTGTTTCACGCATTGTAAACATATCCGTTCAACTCATTGTCGTGTTTTTATCGGCCCTTCTGGCCTATTACGCATTTTACTATGTTAGCAATCCCGCAGTATGGTTTGAACGATCCCCCACCCTGCCAATACCGCGCGCCACCTATTACACCGTCTTTGGCATTGAGTGCGTATTGATGTCACTCCACCAGCTTGCAGTAACTCTGGGTGGGCGCTCTATTCTCGCCATTCCAATACATGCCCATGCGGAGGCCAGCACATGATTACGCTCGTTCTGTTCTTCATTCTTCTCGCACTCGGTCTGCCAATTATTTTTCTGCTGATTGCGGTATCTTTCATTTTTGTAATTGAGGTTGATGCAACTGTTCTTTTCAGCTCCTTTGCAGTGCAAGCGACCCGGGGCATTGAGGCTAATGGGTTTTTGGCCATTCCGCTTTATATGCTGGTCGGCGAATTAATGACCCGTAGCGGCATTACCGAACGGCTCATTCGCGTGGCCGATGCAATGATGGGCGGAATGCGCGGCGGCCTCGCCTATGTGAATGTGCTCGCAAATGCATTTGCTGCGGCAATTCTTGGTTCTGCCACCGCTCAGATCGGCGTAATGAGCCGATCCATTGTGCCGGAAATGATCAAACGGGGATATAGCCCAGCACTTGCAACCGGCCTGACAGTATCAGCCGGCCTGCTTGGCCCCATTGTGCCGCCTTCAATGTTGATGATTATATATGGGACACTCGCATATCAGTCGGTTGCGACATTGTTCATCGCTGGCATCGTGCCCGGAATCCTGATCACATTCGGCTTCTTTACGGTCGTGGCAATGAAAGCAAAAAACCTTCCGGCAGGCAATCCGGAAGAAACAAAAAACAGGCCTCCCAAAGCCTGGGTTCTTGATTTACTGCCAACGCTCATTCCTGCGTCAATCGTCATCGGTGTCGTGTCTGGAGCCATGACACCAACTGAGGCTGGCGGCTTCGCCTGCGTTGTGGTGCTTGTGCTTTCCGTATTTGTTTATCGCACAATTACGTGGAAAGATGTGGTGCCGATGCTGACCAATGTGGTGCTGGCCTCGTCCTCGGTAATTGCATTGATAGGTTTCGCCACCCTTTTTGGATGGGTTCTTTCCTATGAAGGTATCCCTGATATTCTGGCGCAACTTCTGCTTAACGCTGCGGTCGGCCCTATCAGTTTTCTCCTCCTTGTGTGTCTGGTGGTTTTTGTCCTTGGCATGTTCCTTGATGGTATCGGCATCATGATTGTGATCGTACCGATCCTTCTACCTATCGCCATGCAATTTGACATAGACCCGATCCATTTTGGTGTGGTTATCGCTATTGCTACACTTACCGGGTTGGTCTCCCCGCCTGTTGGACCCGGCCTTTATATTGCCATGGAAGCGACAGGTTTGAAAATGATGACAATATTTAACGCTGCCTTGCCATTTATGCTCGCATTTCTTGTGTGTCTTGTGCTGATTGTGCTCATGCCGTGGCTTTCCACATTTCTGCCCAATATGATAGGAGTGTAGCGAGTCGCAGCTGAACAAAAGCCTGCGGCAACACATATGAGGGCGCAATGGCGGGCTTAAATCGCTTCATCGATATTGTTCGGTTGTTTGATGAAAATCACGGCGAATGGACCATTCCAGATATGGCGGCTGAATTGGATACACCAGCCAGCACGCTTTATCGCAATGTACGTGAACTCTCAAAGGCAGGGTTTTTAGAATCGGCAAGGGGAACCAGCTATCGTCTTGGGCCAGCCTTTGTGGAATTTGACCGGCGTTTTCAACTGAGCGACCCGCTGATCCGCTCCGGTTCAAAATTTATGTTGTCGCTCGTCGATCAAGTTCCGGTGCCATGTGTTGTAACTCTTGCACGACTTTATGATGATCAGGTCATGTGTATTCTTGCGGAACAATCCGTCGATATCCGGTTTCAGACCAGCTATCAAAGGGGCCGCCCAATGCCCTTGTTTTATGGGGCCACATCGAAAGCGATACTTGCCTGGCTAAAACCACGTCGGTTGGAGAAGCTTCTTGATGGGCCTGAAAGTGGAGACACCAATAAGCTGAACCGTGACGAGTTTTTGTCAGAGTTAGGTGCAATCCGAAGTCACGGTTATTGTGTGACACGCGGAGAGGTTGATAGCGGACTGGTAGGGCTTGCGGCACCGATTGCCAATGAAAATTATGGCATCAATGCAAGCCTCAGCATCATTGCCGATAGCAAGGTGCTGGATGGCAAACAAGAATCCCGAGTTCTGCCATTACTGGTATCCACGGCTCAGATTATCAATAATTACATTAATGACGACATGTAACTTTAGAAGCTACGGTTTATCGTAGGCCGCATATTCTAACTCCTGAAGCTCCCGCCACAGTATTTTTCCAGAGCCGGATTTCGGCAGGTTTTTCACGAATTCTACAATCCGAGGAACTTTGTAAGCTGACATATGTTCCCGCGCCCAACTGCGGAATTCTTGCTCATTTGTCTCGGTGGCATCGCTACATAATACTATCTTGGCTTTTACGATTTCGCCTCGCTCAGGGTCCTTTGACGCAATTACGCAAATCTCTTCCACTGCTGGATTTTTATAGAAAATTGTTTCTACTTCCGCTGGCCATACTTTAAATCCAGAGGCGTTGATCATGCGTTTTATGCGATCGATGATGAAGATGTAACCCTCATCATTCATGCGTCCCAAATCACCGGTTCTAAAGAAACGCTTGCCTGCAATTTCAACAAATGATTCTGCATTTGCTTCGTCATTATTCCAGTAGGCCAATAAGACTTGCGGGCCACTGATGATGATTTCGCCAATCTTGCCGGTAGCTAACTGTTCGATAGTGCCGGGTTCTACGATCAGAATATCAGTGTTGAACACGGCAATTCCGCCGCATTGAGCAATTGGGTTTTGCGGCGGGTTTGCTGTGGCGGGTGCCATAGTCTCAGTCAGCCCGTAACCTTCAAGAAAAGTAACACCGCATAATGCCTGCAGTTTTTCTGCAACGGCTTTCGGCATGGAAATGCCACCGCCATACATCACTCGAATGGACGATATGTCGTAGTCTTTCAGATTTGGGCTTGCCAACAAATCAATCGCCATTGTGGGAACGGCCGGCCAAGTGGTGATTTTATAAGACTCAATCATAGCGGCTACTGCATCACGGTCCCAGCGGGGTACGATCACCATAGTGCACCCCAGCTGTATCGAGACATTCATCCCCGCCTGCATGCCCACCACATGAAACATTGGCGCAACGGCCATAACCACATCATCTTCAATAATGCCAAACCAATCGTAAATTGAACGGGTAGCATGAAGGGTGGTTGCATTGGTGTGCATGCACCCTTTCCCTCGCCCTGTTGATCCCGATGTGTATGGCAAAATGGCCAAGTCATCGGGCTTGCGATTATAGGGGGCCGGAACGCACTCCACTTTGAGCATATCGTTCCAATTTATTGCACGAGAATGAGAAATTCCTTCATGCTTTTGAACCAAAAATTCCGGAATAGCTATTTCCGTATCCGCGCGAAGATAATCTGAATATTGGACGATGATTGCACGGCGTAGAGATGTGCCTTCCATCGCTGTGAACAAATGATCTGCCAGATCTTGCGCACAAAAAGCAGCTACCGCGCCACTATCTTCAAGGATGGATGATACTTCTTCGGCAAGGTTCATCGGGTTCACGGCAACTACAACGGCACCGGCACGCAGAATGCCGTAATAGGCAAGAACATATTGTGGGCAATTCTGTGAATAAATCGCCACCCTGTCACCAGGTTCAACGCCGCATTCATGTTGTAAATAACCGGCAATCAAGTTTGCAGTTTTATCTATTTCTTCAAAAGTGATCTTCGTGTCGTAGAATATAATACCAGGTTTATCGGGAAGTCGCGCAGCAGTATTTCGCAAATTTCCGTAAAGAGTTTCCGTCGTTTTCTCAATCTCAAACGGGAGGCCTTCTGGCCAAACTGCATGTTGCGGCCTGCGGATACTCACTTCGTCATTGTTTGCCATATCAGCATCCCATTTCTAAACTTAACTCAAACTGCACTTGCGCCACCATCAACGGCTAGACACTGCCCCGTAATGTGACGGGCCGCTTCCGACAACAAAAATACTGCCGGGCCTTTTAGGTCTTCCTCACCACCGAGGCGATGAAGTGGCAAGCTTGGCAATATCTTTTCTTCGATGGTATCGAGCAATCCACTGGACATTTTTGACGGGAAGAAACCGGGGCAAAGCGCATTGATGTTTATGTTATATTTGCCCCATTCACTGGCCAGAGCGCGGGTGAAATTAATGATGGCTGCTTTCGAAGTGTTGTAGGCAATTGTATGCATTTCGATATCGGGTCTGTTCCCGCTCAGGCCGCCAATAGACGCAATATTCAATATCTTGCCAGACTTTGCCGGGATCATTGCCTTTCGACCGACCTCTTGCGTCAACACAAATGGCGCGGTGACATTCAGGTTCATCACCTTGTTCCACGCTTCGAGGGGGTAATCGACCATGTCGGCCCCCCAGCTCGTCCCTGCATTATTGACCAGCAGATCAATGGTGCCAAAGGCATCCATAGCCTGATCGACGATCGCGCCGATACCGTCCATATTCTGCAAGTCGCAGGCAATGGTTGCTACTTTGCCGCCCATGGCTTTGAGATGTTTGGCGGCATCGTTCAGCTCGTTTTCTTTTCTGGCCAGTAGAATAACCTGACCTCCCATTTCCACGATACCTTCAGCCATTTGCAGTCCCAACCCACGCGAGCCGCCTGTGATGAGCGCTGTTTTTCCAGAAAGATCAAATAGGTTTGAAATCATAATTTTGTTTCCCATGCAGCAATGCTTTCACCGCTTTCGGCTAGATTTTTCAAAAATGGATGTGGTTCCCAGAGAGCTCGACCGGGGCCTGCAATATTCTTGTACGAACTCACCAATGTAATTGCCTGATTAAGCCCAAAATAATCAGCTAAATATAGCGGGCCACCGCGATTTTCTGGAAAACCATATCCGTTCACTTGCACCACATCAATGTCACTGCCCCGGCTCGCATATCCACCTGCCAGAATCGCCGCTGCTTCATTGACCACAGACAAGACGCAGCGTTCGATGATTTCTTCAGTATCAATTATACGACGAGTAATTCCCAAAGTTTCAGATACGCCTTCTATGAGATTGTGTATTTTGGGAGATGAAACTGGAACCCGGTTATTTACTTCATAAGCATACCAGCCAATGCCGGTTTTTTGTCCGAAATGGCCGCACTCGCATAAAACATCACCCACTGTCGGTTGAACAATTTCCGGCAATCGTTTTTTACGCTCAAGCCGCACGGACCAGGGAATTTCATTGCCTACGATATCAAGGGTGCGGAAGGGGCCAATGGCATACCCCCATTGCTCCAGCGCTTCATCCACTTGTTCTGGATAAGCCCCCTCTTCCAATAGGAACATTGCCTCCTGATGGAAACGGTCAAACAGACGGTTCCCGATAAACCCATCGCAATTTCCGGCGATAACTGGTGTTTTACCTAAATCCTGTGCCAGCGCCATCACGCTTGCCAAAGTATCGGGAGACGTTTTTATTCCCGGCACAACTTCCAGCAGCTTCGTCACCTGTGCAGGAATAAAGAAATGTGTGCCAATCACCCTTTCTGGTGAACCAACAAGGGATGCAATCTCATCGATATCCAGCGTTGAAGTATTAGTTGCCAACAAGGTATCTGGCCCCGTGATCGCTTCCAGAGAAGCCATTACCTGTTTCTTTAGGTCCATGGATTCAGGCACTGCCTCAATTGCCATATCCACGGATGCAAGATCAGTCATTTGCTGAGTAAAATTCAGAGCGGCCAACCTTTGTACAAGCGTGTTTTTACTTATCCTGCCCTTATCATATTGCGCTTCAAAATAGCGATCTGTGGAATTTTTCGCAGACGAAATAGAAGTTTCAGACACGTCTAACAATGTGACTTTACGGCCAGAATTCACAAGTGCCAGCGCTATACCGCGCCCCATGGCGCCCGCACCAACAATTCCAACATATCGGATATTTTGGGCCTGGCCATTTTGATCAATATTTGCTGCCTTGTTGATTGCAGCCTTCAAATAGATATCGGCCCCTTCAATAGGACCGATATCTACTATTTGCCTCTCGGCTATTTGATTGAGGTTTTGCAATTTCACTCCGCAGCGATCATCTGGCCTTGCCAAATATCCTGCTCTTCCCCACGTTCCGGAGTGGAGAAATACGCAAGGGTTGATCCGGGGTTTTTCTTTGCCTTAATGAATTCACCTCGCGCAATCGAGCGCAAGTGCACCTCATCCGGGCCATCTGCAATGCGTAGGGAGCGAGCCATGGTCCAAAGTTCCGGCAAGGGCGTATCGGGCGATAGTCCCATGGCACCGAAGACCTGCATTGCGCGGTCAATCACCTTCAATTGCATTTGTGGAATGGCGACCTTGATCATGGCAATTTCATTACGTGCAGCTTTTGCGCCAACTTCATCGATCATCCACGCAGTTTTGAGTACTAACAAACGGGCCTGTTCAATTTCACATCTTGAGCGGGCAATCATCTCCTGAATGACACCTTGATCGCAAAGATATGTGCCAAAGGTTTTACGTTCAAATGAGCGCTCAATCATCATTTCTAACGCCAGTTCGGCCTGACCGATGGAGCGCATGCAATGGTGAATTCGGCCCGGCCCCAATCGTGCCTGCGCCATTGCAAACCCTGAACCTTCTTCGCCGAGAAGGGCTGAAGCAGGAACCCTGCAATTTTCAAAAACAATTTCGCAATGGCTTTCATGGCTGTGATGGCTCATCACTGAAATATTGCGAACTACCTTCATGCCGAGTGTACCAAGAGGTACCAAAACCATGGATTGCTGCCTATGGGTCTGTTCCTGCAAATCAGTTTTACCCATAACAATGGCCAGTTTACAGGCTGGATTGAATGCGCCGGTTATGAACCATTTACGGCCATTGATGACATATTCATCGCCTTCGCGCTTGATGATGGTTGTGACATTGGTAGCATCAGATGAAGCCACATCCGGCTCAGTCATAGCAAAGCACGAACGAATTTCACCCTTAAGAAGCGGCTCCAGCCATTTGGTTCTTTGCTCCGGCGTTGCGAACATATGGAGTAATTCCATATTGCCCGTATCGGGGGCAGAGCAATTGAACACTTCCGAAGCCCATGTGAGACGCCCCATGATTTCTGCAAGTGGCGCGTATTCGATATTGCTAAGTTTGGTGCCGGGATCGCCATCCTGCATATGAGGAAGGAACATATTCCAAAGCCCCTCTTCCTTGGCAAGCGCCTTGAGATCTTTCATAAAACTGATCGGATAGGTTCCTGCTTCTGCTTCCTTAAGGAATTTCCGATGGCGCGGAACCACATGATCATCCATAAAATTCTTCAGCCGCGTGCGAAGCTCTTGCGTTTTCTCATTATATTCAAAATCCATTTTACTCTCCTGCTATTTTCAGCCCATGGCGGGAAAAAATTGCTCCATAACGCTCAACAGCAGCAATTTCTGCCGTCGATTTCCCTGCTTTTTTTGTACGAAAAACGATGCCTTCAAAGATCACTGCGAGGCGGAAGAATGCGAGCGCGATATAAAACGGCTCAAGCCTTCCCTCCAGACCTCGGCGTTTGAAATATAGATCGGCATAAACCTGCATCGAAGGGATGCCCAAGGCATCCAGATCAAGACCACCAAGCCCGTCATGTTCTGATTTATCCATGATCCACGCCATAAGGTTATACCCAAGATCACTCAAAGGATGCCCCAAAGTTGAGAGCTCCCAGTCAAGCACAGCGACAACATGCAATTCTTCGGGATGGATCATCAAATTACCGAGACGGAAATCTCCATGAACAATAGAAGTCTCTTCATTATCGTCAGGAATATTTTCAGATAACCAGATCGAAAGCTCATCGATTTCAGGAATGGGTCGTGTTTGTGATTTTTCAAATTGCCTGGTCCAGCGACTAACCTGCCGTTGCAAGAAACCATCTGGACGTCCGTAATCTCCAAGGCCTGCTTTTTCGTAATCAACCTTATGCAGCGCCACCAGCGTTTCATTCATTGAATCAAATATGGCGCTCCGTTCAGCAGGCGTTAGCCCCGGCAATGCATTGTTATGAAACACCCGCCCTTCGAGCCGTTCCATGACATAAAATGGCGTGCCAATTATGCTACTATCATCGCAATAGAGATGAGCCTTGGGAACGGGCACATCACTCTGGGCCAAGGCAGAGATTACGCGGAATTCCCGGTCAATGGCATGGGCTGAGGGTAAAATGGGGCCAGTAGGCTGTTTGCGCAAAACATAATCACCGCCATTATCAAACTGCATGAAAAACGTTGGATTTGAATATCCGCCACCGATGCGCTCGAGTTGTAGATTGCCACTGCAATTTTCCAATCGGGGTGCTAAGAACTGGGCTAATTCCTGCACATCAAATTCTGAATTGACTACGTCCTGCATATTCCCTCATCAATACTCTTCGCCAGCGAATTGTCTGGCAAATGAATATTGAACCATTCCAGGATATAAGATAAATGAATGTTTGAAATGGAAGGTCATTGAAATCATGCATATATCCAGAACCGATCTCAACCTCCTTGTGATCTTCAATGCGATCTATACTCAAGGCGGTGTCACCAAGGCTGCTGAGACGCTTAATTTGACTCAGCCAACCATAAGTCATGCGCTTGGACGATTGCGGGAACGGGTGAATGATCCCCTTTTTGTGCGCCATGGCCAAAAGCTAGTGCCGACGCCTGCGGCTCACAAAATGATTGAGCCCATTCGCAATGCCCTACAAACGATCGAGACAGCATTATCTGATCTGGACGGGTTTGACCCTTCAACCACGCAGATGACTTTTACCATTGGAATTCATCCATTGATGGAGGATATGCTGTTTCGACCGTTGATTGATAAGCTGCAAAAACTTGCACCTTCGATTAGCATCGCATCGGTGCTGCTTGATCGGCGCAATGTGGAAGCGGATCTATCCTCCGGCGTTCTGAATTCAGCAATAGATGTCTTTCTGCCGCTATCTAACTCGATCCAGCGTCGAAAGATTTCAACAAGCCCCGTCGTCGTTGTCGCTCGCAAAGATCATCCGGCATTGGCCAAAAAATTCACTCTGGAAAAATACCTCACGATGCATCACATCATCGTTTCATCGCGCAGACAAGGCCAGGGGCCGGAGGATGTTGCCTTGGCCCGCTTGGGGCATTCCCGCCATATTTCTCTGCGCTGCCAGCAAATCAGCACGGCAATGCAGATCGTTACCAATACGGACATGATATTGACCATGTCGGAAACATTTGCCCGCCGCGCTAATATTTTGCACGGCAATAAAATCTTTCCGGCTCCATTCGAAGCCCCGGCTATTGATACCTACCTTTATTGGCATTCCAACTCGGACCACGACCAAGCGAATAGCTGGTTGCGCCAGATCATTGAAGAGTCTGTTGCTTCGTAGAGGCTGGCTTTAAAAGAAACTTCGCGTTGCCAACATCAGAACAATCAAAATCAAATCGGCCGCCAGAAATGGCAGGATGCCCGCAAAGACCTGTTCAAGTTTCACGTATTCCTTGGATACCGAATGGATGACAAATACATTTAACCCCACGGGCGGCGTTATCATGCCGATCTCAAGCAATTTTGCCACCAGCAAACCAAACCATATTTTGTCTATCCCATGGGAAACTATGATGGGCAAGAATAAAGGGAGCGTCAGAAGCATGGCTCCGATAGGCTCCAAAAACATGCCGAGCAAAAGGTAAATCAAAGTGATTACAATGAGGATGCCGATGGTATCCAGACCGAGGTTTCCCATCCACATAGCGATCTCCCCGGAAAGACCCGAAATGGCTACGAGGCGTGTGAAGAGATTTGCGCCAACCGCAATGACAAACAGCCCGCCGCTTGCCAACAAGGTATCAACCACACTTTCAACGAACCGCTCCCTTGTCAGGGTTCTACGCAGAACACCAATTAATATTGCAAAGAATGATCCAACAGCACCGGCTTCTGTAGCAGTAAAGAAGCCTCCAAACAGGCCGCCAAATACAGCAAAAATTAGCAGGAGAACCGGCCAAATTTCTTTTGTTGCCTTAATTTTTTCTGCGAAAGTATATGATTGTGCACGCGGCAAACGCTCAGGATAAACCAGATAAATGATCAATACAGTAGCGATATAGAGAGCAAGCGAGAGCAGGCCCAAAAACAACCCGCCGACGAAGAGCTGATTGATCGAGACCTCTGCCTGGATGCCAAATAGAATGAGCAATATAGATGGCGGAATGAGCGCGCCAATGGTTCCACCAGCAGCAACTGACCCCGTTGCAATACGAATGTCGTACCCCTGACGATGCATTTCCGGAACGGCAATTCGCCCAATTGCTGCAGAACAAGCAACGGATGATCCGGTGACGGCAGCAAAGCCGCCAGCCCCTGCTAAAGACGCGATGGCCAAGCCCCCCGGCAACCAGCCCCACCATACGCGCGCCGCATCAAACAGACCGCGGGTTATCCCGGAATGATAGGTCACATAGCCCATGAGAAGGAACATCGGCACGGAACTCAAGGTCCAGCTTGCCGCGGAATTATAGGGTACTGTTGAGAGCATGCTCATTGCGGGGATTTGCCCTGTTACGGCGTAAATTCCACAAAAGGAAACACCCAGAAGGCTGACTGCGATGGGGACGCGCATCGCAATCATTGTTAAAACAGAGATGATTGAAATGATGCCGATTAATACTGAATCCACTATGTATCTCCGTTGGCGTGGGAATCTAATTCCTCAAGAGGGTCATGGGGCCCATCGTGAAATGTGCCGGAAAGTACCGATATTACCCGGGCTGCCAAAAGGATGGTCATCAACCCAAATGAGATGGGGAGAATCCAATAGCTGGGCCAAGTGTAGAAATCCATTGCACCGGCTTCAACGTAAGCGCCTTGCGACGTTTGACGGAAGGCTTCTCGTCCTGTGCCAAAAGTAAGAGCACCAAAGACGACTGTAGAAATGATGAAACCGCCGAAAAGAATCGGCGATTTCATGCTTTGCGGGAGGATGTCGGAGAAGATGGTTGCCTCAATATGACGTCGTTTGACCTCGGTAAAAGCAACCGGAAGAAAGCTCACTGTAACCATGTAATATTTGCTTACGAGTTCCACGGTGGCGGGAAATCCCGCCCCGAAAAAACTGCGCATGACAACATCAATCATGATTTGAAGAACCATCAGGCAAAGAACCATGCCACCAAAGAACATTGTTGCTTGCGAAATAAATTTCTCAAAAGCGCGCATTCGACTACTCCAATCAGACTTATTTGCCAAATGTCGCGAAATCGACTTTTGACCAAATTTCTTTGAAACGGAGATCCGCCAAAGCTTCTGGTGTGTCTTCGATTTCACCAACGAGTTTGTGCCACTTTTCAACCAGCCCTTTGTAGCGATCAACTTTTACTGCTGCGTTCGTTACGCCTTTTTTCTCAAGCGTTGCTACAACAGTTTTCAAGTGACCTTCGGTAAAGGCTTTAGCGGCATCTTTGAGGGAAGCATCCGGCTCGATGAATTCGATGCCTTGTTTCACACCAACTTCGCGTGCTTCTTTTTCAGTTTCACGCCAACCATAAACACCGACAGACTGGGCATATTGGGAAGCGACAACAAGCGCTTTGCGATCTTCAACACTCATACGGTCCCACAACATTTTAGAAACATTGGATGTGGCTGCCGCATTGAACACGCCCTGATTGATGTCAGTTACATATTTGACCACATCATACAGTCTGGCGTTCTTAAGGTCGGGAGCTGAAGAATATGTTGCATCCAACACGCCCTGGCTCAGGCCTTCAAAGATTTCGTTAGCAGGCATTTGAACGGCAACACCGCCCATGGATTCAACAAAGCGGGTGAAAACAGAACCAGCTGTCCGAATGCGCACGCCCTTCATGTCAGCTAATGTGCGAACCGGTTTGGTTGATAGGAATTGATAATTGGGAGTTGTATCTGCACCCAAATAAACTTGACCAAACTTTTTGAATTCAGCCAGGCATTCGTCACAGCCGATCATGTATTCAGTGACTGCGCTGGAGATTGCCCGGTTATCCGTGCCGAGCACGGACAGTTCCGCGACCAAACCACTTTCTGGATAATCGGCTGCGAAATAAGGGAGGATGATCACGCCCATTTCGGAAACGCCATCACGCAGTCCTACATTCATTTCATTGGGAGCGAGAAGACCAGACGAAGTATCCTTGCCGTCCCAGCGGCCATCGGTGAGTTCTTTTAGTTTTTCAAAAAGTGCAGGATAAACTTTCGTGGCCATCACATGGGATGGGCCAAAGCCACTGGTTGCGCGAATGGTTTCTGCTTGTGCCACACCGGACAAGGCTACAACAAGTGCCGCCCCTGCGATGGCTCTGAATATTTTGTTT
>JAESUH010000135.1 GCA_016763155.1 Rhizobiaceae bacterium | reverse complement strand
TATGGCGAGTTTCTGCTGCCATTGCTGGTGGTAATAGGCCTGTTTACCCGGATTGCTTCCCTTGGAATGATCGGCTTTATTTTGGTTCAATCCTATGTGGATATTGTGTTTCACAAAGCAGATGCAGAAACAATCGGTGCATGGTTCGACAGGGATTCTTCCTCACTGATAATGGATCAACGGCTACTTTGGGTATTTTTGCTGATTGTTTTGGTGGTGAAGGGCGCAGGCACCATTTCCATCGATACAGTGATCGGGAAATGGTGGCAAAACCGAATAAAGGGCGCCTGAACAGGCACCCTTCATTCTTTAGGCTCTTATAGCTAAACCTTATTTTTTGGCTTTAGCCTCAATCTGAGGAGACTTTTTGTCGTCAATGACAATGGTGCCAATCGCGATCTTGCGAGCCTTCATGGCTTCTGGAATTTCACGAATAAGATCGATATGAAGCAAGCCATGTTCCAGGCTGGCATCTTTCACTTCCACATGGTCTGCCAGTTGGAAACGACGCTCAAACGAGCGCGCGGCAATGCCCTGAAACAGATAGTTTTTATCTTCTTCTGATTCCGTTTCGCTCTTTTCTGCCATAATCGTCAGCATGTTCTGCTTGGCTTCAATCTCGATATCAGCATCGGAAAAACCAGCAACAGCCATGGTTATGCGATAGGAATCTTCGCCGGTTCGTTCGATGTTATAGGGCGGATAGCCATTTTGATTGGCATCCGGCTGTCCCATATTATCAAGCAGCGAAAATAGCCGGTCAAAACCAACAGTGGAACGGTATAGGGGTGAATAATCAATAGCACGCATGATGTGTCCTCCTTGAAGCGACGTTTGCGTAACGGGCGCTTTGCCCAATATAAATTCTTCCCAAATGGGCAAGAATTTGTGATTCGCGAGCCCTTTCGGCACCCACAGATAATATGTAGGCGCTGAATTCATCATTTCAAGATTGAGATATCCTGCAATTTACCGGTTCTTGCCTTGAGCCTGCCTGCAACTCTTTGTATGGAGTGAGTGGTTTATTTTTTCGAACAGATAAATTTCAGGCGAACCTCATGCGCAAGACCGAATTATTGGATACCGAATACAATCCGATACCCGAAGGATGCGTGGCTGGATTTGTTACCACTCCAGATGCAATGGATATCCGGTTTGCCAATTGGAAATCGCTCGTCTATCCGGTCAAGGGCACGGTAATCCTGCTTCATGGCCGTGCAGAATTTATTGAAAAAATGTTTGAGACCGTCACCGATTTACGCAAGGCGGGTTTTGATGTTTTGACCTTTGATTGGCGCGGGCAGGGCGGTTCAAGCCGTATGCTCGAAGATAGCCGCCGCGGTTATGTTGATAATTTCGATCAATACGCCATTGATCTCGAAACCATCATGGAAGAAGTGGCCTTGCCCGATTGCAAAGCTCCCTTTTATATTTTTGCCCATTCTACTGGAGCATTGGTGGCACTGCATGCAGCACCCCAGCTTGTTAATCGTATCCGCCGAATGGTGCTTTCCGCCCCCTTTGTGGGATTGAAGGAAAAGGGATTGTCCCATGGGGCTTTAAAAGCAGCCTCTGGTGCCCTTTGTGCCGTTGGTTTGGGTGAAGTATATATGGGCGGAAGCAGCAGGCCCAACGCCAGCAAGCCCTTCAGAACAAACCTGCTCACCTCTGATACCAAACGTTATGAGCGCTTTGCCAAGCTTGTGGCAGATCATCGTGGCCTATCCATTGGCGGGCCAACCGCTGCCTGGATATTTGCTGCATGCCGCGCCATTGAGCAAGTGAACGACCCAGATTTCCATAGCCAGATCACAACCCCCATATTGATGATTTCAGCTGGAAACGATCAGGTAGTTTCCAACCGCGCCATTGAAGATTTGGGACGTCGCCTTCGATCAGGCGCTTCGATGTGTATCGATGGGGCCAAGCATGAAATCATGCATGAACGCGATGTTTTCCGTGAGCAATTGCTGGCAGCATTTTGCTCCTTTGTGCCCGGTACGGAATTAGCCCCAGCCGGTTAGAACCTTTCCGCTGAAGCATCTTACAAATTCAACAACGCCATCGCCTGTTCGTGAATATCACGATTGGCCGCTGCCAGAACCTGCCCACCATTCGAGCAGGATTTTCCCTGCCAATTGGTAATGATTCCGCCAGCCTGTTCAATCACCGGTATGATCGCGGCAATGTCATAAATATAAAGCCCGTTCTCTGCCACCAGTTCCACCTGGCCAGATGCGACCATCGCATAGGCGTAACAATCACACCCATAGCGGGCCAGCCGACAAGCATCCTCCAGCCGTTCATAGGCAATTTGTTCCTCGCCCTGAAACAGCTTTGGTGTGGTGGTCATGAGCAGCGCCTGAGAAATATCAGTATTATCTCTCGTGGCAATCTTCACAGGAGCAGCATCTGCCAATTGTAGGAAACTCTCTTTACCACTGGTGAAATACCGTTCTTTGGTAAATGGTTGCTGGATAATTCCGGCAATCGGCACTCCCTTGTGATAGAGCCCAATCAGGGTTCCCCAAGTGGGCAGGCCACAAATGAATGACCTTGTGCCATCCACCGGATCAATGATCCAGCAATAGTCGGCCCCCTCGTTTTCGACGCCATCTTCTTCACCAAGAATGCCGTGGTCGGGGTAATGCTTTTTAATCAACACCCGGATAGCGCGTTCAGCCTGACGATCGGCCTCGGTTACAGGATCAAAAGTCTCCTGCTCCTTATTCTCGATATCAAGAACCTGACGAAAGCGCGGCATGGTCTCTTTTTCCGCAGCATCACAAAGTAGGTGCAAAAAAGATGCAATATCATTCGGCGTCATAGGGCTTCATTCTTTCTATGTTTAAAAAGATGGCTGATGGTGCATTATTCGGCTGCAAGTGGGCGATCCCCAACCATTCCGCTCTCGGGAATGCTCACAACCATATTTAACAATTGTTTGATGTCGTTGGCCAGAATATCAAAATTATCAGTTTTCTGCATCTGGACTTCATCCATATATAACCCGCGGTTGATTTCAATTTGCACCGCATGAAGGCCATTTTCGGGGCGGCCATAATGCTGCGTGATAAATCCACCTGCATAGGGCTTGTTCAACGCCACTTTATAGCCAAGCGCTTTTAGACAGTCGCGGATACATAGGGTCAAATCAGGAGAACAGGAACTACCGAAACGATCGCCAATCACAAAATCTGGCCGCCTTTCATAAGGAGATCCATTATGTGCCGATGGCATGGAGTGACAATCGATCAAAACCGCAAAGCCGAAATGCACATGGGTCTTGGCAAGCAATCTCCGCAAACAGGCGTGGTAGGGTTTATAAATGGTCTCAACCCGCTCAAGCGCCTGTTGCACCGGTATGCGTTCGCGATAAATTTCTTCCCGGTCAGCGACGATTTTTGCAATTGTACCAAGCCCCGTGGAAACTCTCACCGACTGGGTGTTAACAAAGTTCGGCAACTTGCCTTCAAACATGGTCGGATCCAGTTCGTAGGGTTCGCGGTTTACATCCAAAAATGCCCGGGGAAAATTTGCCGCCAACATAGGAAGCCCGATCGATATTCCGCTGGCAAATAATTGATCTACAAGGAAATCTTCCGATTTGCGAATGGCATAGTCGGACAAACGAACGTCATCCATAAAATTACTGGTGTAGTTACGTCCACTATGGGGGGAGTTCAGGACAAAAGGCACCCGCTGTTCAGCCGGAGCATAGACGTCGAATGGTGGGTTTTCGACACTGTCGAAGCCAGTTGTCATCGCCAATTATTGTCCTTGTGCATGGGTCTCAGTGTGATTCCAGCATCATTAATTTGCATCGCCAACTTTGCCTGTCCAGTTTATTCACAGGAAATTCGGGGTTTTCAGCAAAAAACATGCATTTTTCGCATCAATTTTTCTTCTATTCACTCCCTGTTTACCTGAGCTGTGGCTTATATTATACTCCAACGACAGCATTAAGGTGACCTAAATGGGACTGGCCATGACCAAAATACTTTTAGCCGAAGATGATAACGATATGCGCAGGTTTTTGACCAAGGCGTTAGACAAAGCCGGATACGAAGTGGTTTCCTTCGATAACGGTTCCAGTGCCTACGATCGGCTGCGTGAAGAGCCCTTTAATTTGCTGTTGACTGATATCGTCATGCCGGAAATGGATGGCATTGAACTTGCCCGCCGTGCCACTGAAATTGACCCGGATCTCAAGGTAATGTTCATCACCGGTTTTGCAGCCGTTGCCCTAAATCCTGATTCCAATGCGCCAAAAGATGCAAAAGTGCTTTCCAAACCATTCCATCTGCGCGATCTGGTCAACGAAGTAGAAAAAATGCTGGCCGCAGCCTAAGTTTGCCGCCAGCCATTAAGATAATTCCAAATTTGTTTGTTAAATACCAATAAGCGTGTTGACGCCGCGCCGAATTTTTGGTGTATCCAAACTACTTGCTTGTTTAACCGGCAACAAGGGCGATTAGCTCAGTGGGAGAGCACTACATTGACATTGTAGGGGTCACTGGTTCAATCCCAGTATCGCCCACCATTTTCCTCAATAAAAACAACAGTTTATGAGGCGTTCGAATATTATAAATATTTGCAGCTTCCAAAAAGTAAGCACATAGTAAGCAGAATTTCGGGAACTTCCGGGACCGTTTACAATGCGCTCAGCGCCAGTTTTCTCACGCACCACGCAAGAATATCAAAGAACTTGATGCAGCCACACTGACGTGTTCCTGACACTTGATGCCCTTTGTTGTGCAATCCTTACCCCCCCTTCTGCCCTTGGGTTTGGGGGCTCTTATCTATCGGAGAGCGGGTTTTATGCAGCTGGTGGTGTGTTTGATGCCAACGGCACAGCGACACGAACAGGATTGGGCACATTGTTCGACAAAGGGGAGCTTTTTACAATCGGTGATATAGGCTGGGCACCTGATTTTATCGGCGGTGCTGTGGCAGGAAAAGATTTCACCCCTGGCCACGACGACTACCATTTAACTTTTTGGCATGCTGATGAACGGAGAGCTTTCGGGAGGCCTGAAGGTTGGGGTTATACTTTTTCAGCACAAAAAGGATTTGGAAACATTGTTGGCTTTGCCCGATATGGTGTTGCAAATGGCGGTGCAACACCATTGCGAAAAATGGCTAGCTTGGGATTGGGAATTGAAAATGTGTTTGGGTACGAGCAAGATACCATTGCGATCGGACTCTCTTGGGGGGAACCATCGGATCGCGCATTGAATGATCAATTTGGTGTGGAAACCTATTATAAAATGCAGCTTACACCTAGTTTTGCTCTCACTGGAAATATTCAGGCTATTATAAATCCAGCACGTATGCCAGCCTCCGACACTGCTCTGGTTTTATCAGTTAGAGGGCGTTTTGCTTTTTGAAGACGATGCTACTCAGCTCTGAGTGGGTACGAGTAGTCTCAATGCACTTTCGCCCAGTTCTTTGGGTACGTGGTGTCCTTTTCAAGAACTTGCATTTCAGCTTCGTAGCGTTGCATCGATTGGATTAGCCAATCTGAAAACTGATTTATTTCCTGTGTAGTGCTGTCTGGCGACATGGGCACAAGATACGTTGTCCAATCAGATAGGCGGGTTTGACGAAATGGTTTCACTACGTCTCCGTTCAACAAAGCATCCCCTGCAACAAGCAAATCAGCCATCGCAATACCGTCACCAGCAATGACGCGTGAAATTATCGAATGGGTATTTTGATAAATCGGCCCTCTCAGGAAATCAACATCACTAAGATTGAATTCTTCCAACCAACTCTTCCAGCTTAAGCAATCCTGTTCATGGAGCAATTGCATTTTTGCAATGTCGGCCAATTTTTCAAGTGGTTTGCCATTGATCCTTGTTTCTGGGCTGCAAATAACAAATTCTCCGTAGCGAGCCAAACGTATCGTTCCACCAATTGTCGGCGCAACTGTGGAGTAGATTATTGCCACATCTGCTTCTTGGTTTCGACAAGCGACCAAATCGTCGCCGTATATGAATTTTAATTCGATATCTGGTGCAATTTTTTTAAAATCTTCGAGCCGAGCATTCAGCCAACAATCGATAAATCCACTGTTTGCACCGATAACCAGCCGCTTGCGGGCTGCTTGGTTCACGGGTTTTTTGCGAACCAAGGCGGTCCCCTCAGAAATATCAGCGAGTGCTTTTGCAATAATCGATTGATAGGTTCGTCCATCCGGCGTCAGCGAAATATTGCGATTCAACCGAATAAAAAGCTTGGCCCCCAACCATGTTTCTAGCTTCTTAATTTGATGGCTGACAGATGACGGGGTCACGCATAATTCATCTGCCGCAACTTTAAAGGATAGGTGACGCGCCGCAGATTCAAATGTTCGTAGTGTCGAAAGAGGTGGAAATATTTTCATGATTTCATGATGATTCCAATTCACCTGAAAAGTTGAATATTGATCGTTTGTAGTCAAGGGCTTTTTGAAGGCAAATGGGTGATAACTCAAGTTTATCAGTAATCTAGCAATCAATACTCTTAATATACCCGTGTGCAGGCGAGCAGGCCTTGGCTAGCTTCAATCCTTTGAAAGGCAAATAATAATGATCAGGCAAAAATCTTTCGGAATATTCACAGTGGGAATTCTAGCCGCTTCGCTTTGTTTCCCTGTCTTGGCTCAAGATAAGTCAGAGCCAGCTGACTACGTGTTTATCAATGGCTCCATTCATACAATGGATGTGAAAAACCCGAAAGCACAAGCGATCGCCTTTCAGGGCAACAAAATTACATATGTCGGAGGTGCAAATGGGATTCAGGCAGAAATCGGTGCTGGAACCAAGATAATCGACCTTCAAGGAAAAATGGTTTTACCGGGATTTGTTGATGGGCACATCCACGCAGTTGCCGGCGGAATCCTCATGAATGGCGTTGACCTGCAAACCGATGATGTTGACGAAATTTTTCAACGCATTAGTGATTACGTAAATAATTACGATGGCGACGTGGTTTTGGGTTTTGGGGTACGTTTCAATCCCTGGAAAAATGGAAACCCCACGGCTGCAATGCTGGATAAAATCGAGTCTAAGCGTCCAATGTACTTCTGGGCAATAGACGGCCATGCGGCTTGGGTAAATTCAAAGGCATTGGAAATTGCAGGAATTAATAAGGATACGCCCGAACCGGCGCCGGGGTTTTCTACTTTCGAACGCGACAAGGATGGCAATCCAACAGGGTGGTTAATTGAACTCCCGGCGCAGATACAAGTATTATCCTCTCTAGTGAAAATCGATACGGCCTATGTTGAAAAGGGAATACGCAAATGGATGCCGCGTTTGTCAGCTGCAGGTATTACAACAGTTCACGATTTGGGCGTTCAGGGCTTCGGACAGTCTGAAGGATACCAGTTAATTTCAGACATCGCAGCACAAGGAGAGCTACCCTTCCGCTTGCAGGGAGTGCACTACTGGAACGATCCAGACATTGACCCGCTGCCGATACTGACAGAGATGAGAAAGAAATTTTCTTCTGAATTGGTCACTGTAAAGTATCTGAAAATCAATCTGGATGGAGGAGATGCCGCTTACAACGGTCTTTATACTGCACCCTATCGTGATAAACCCGATATCGTTGCCAACCCAATTATCCCCTACGATGTGCTCAATGATGTAGTGCAGCGGGCTGACGCGGCCGGAATTAACGTAGTGTGCCATTGTTTTGGCGACCTGGCGGTTCGCAAATTACTCGACGCGGTTGAAGCCGCAACTGCTGTAAACCCGGATCGCGATCGCAGACACATCGTAACACATGGCACCATGATACACCCCGACGATCGCGCGCGTTTTGCAAAACTGAATGTGACCTATGATACCACCGGCGCATGGATGTCACTGGATCCTGTCATGATGGAAGTATCCTCTGTGCGGCTCGGCATGGAGCGGGTGAATCAGAATTTCCCGATCAAGCAAATTGCCGACATTGGAGGAAATGTTTCTCTCGGTTCTGACTGGCCTGCCGCCGGATACGTAGCAGAGTATAGACCTTTGCACGCCATTCAAATGGCAGTGACTCGCCAGCCAATTGGCAAGCCGGATCACCCGGTGATGGGCCGTAAAGAATACCGTTTACCTATGGACATGGCGCTTCGTGCCAGTACGTTGGGTGCCGCAATTGGAATGAATATGGATGGCAAGGTCGGTTCATTAGAAATTGGAAAAATGGCAGACATAGTCGTATTGGACGAAAATCTGTTTGATATTAGTCCCTATGAGATCAGCGATGTGAAGGTGCTTTATACTGTGATGAACGGAAAACTAGTTTATCAGGCTGATTAGAAACCTATCTCAGATGAAGCAAATTTTGTTCTCCTCAGCGCGCTTATGTGGATAGTTATAAAACCGACCGTAATCGTGCAGAATTTTTTGTAGCGTTTGAAACGTGTTTATTAAAAAGTGCACATTTATTTTGTGTTCGCGAGTTTGAGCGTAATTTGGGTATGTATCTGTGTCAGAATATTTCAAATTAATATCGCTTCCACTTGTTGAAGATGTGCTGGGTCTCCTACCCCCGTCCATATAAGCCTTAATATTGCCAATTTGGTACATTATTCGACGTCCGTCATTCTCATGTATGGGGCCTGTCCCGCTGCGTCTCCTGCGTCCCAGTGTTGCCACAGAAACTCCCAGAATACATGCAGCCTCTGCTGTCCTGAGCAATTTATCAGTTGGGCCCTGAAGTAACTGAGTAATCTGCTCAGCCGTTAGGATTGGTTTTGGAGAGGGAGTAATTCCCCTTTTGTAATCGACGTGGTCGGTTTCCATGCATATTCGCCGGAAAGCTGGTTTCGGCTGTGTGATTTACTTTTGCACCAGACAGTTTGGGTTTGGTGGGCATATTTTGATTTTTCATTGTGTTCTCCTTTGGTGAATTTTTGAAACGAGCGGGAGACACAGGTCCTCAGACCCAGGCTCACCCGTTCATTTCAACAAATCACGTTGAAATTTGGGTTTGTCTGGGGTCGAACGTCCAACTATCTGTGATAGATTTCCGGCTCAACGCAACCGGATGAGAAAATGCCGAAGCACTCGTCGTCTCGCCCAGAATGGTTGCGTAAGCTCCTTAACATATGGAGCAAAAAAAATTTAGGGTGCTTCGCCAGATTTACAAGTGCTAATTCTGAAAAAGTCGATTTAAAAAGCGAATTGGAACAAATGAAGGAAAATATAGAAAAATATTCGGATTACTTCAAAGGCATAAGTGCTGAGGGAGCCCAACTTATCTGAACAATTTTGCATCTTTGGTGGGCCGTATCATTGATTGCCGAGTTGGCATGCACGACTCATGACATTTTCACACTTTTGACATATGTCTATTTTGCTGGAAGTCATGTGATTTGATGGTGGCGAGTCAGTGAGTTGGACTCGGAGCTATAATTAATTTTCGTAATCGGGGAGCGAACAAATCGGCATTTGCTGACCTTCGAGCTGTCAGCAGCGAACAACAGCTTTGAGTGCACATTGCTCGCTGTGCGGGACCGTCCTTTACCCTAACAGATCACATTCCTACATGAGTCTGATTGGGCAGGCCAACTTGTGGCCTACTCACTGCGTACCACTCGATGACAGACTGCCGCCAGGGGCAATGATGTGTACGTGCGGGCGTGGGTCAGCGCCGTGTTCGACGTCAGCGCTCATGGAACCAAAGTTGGTAATTTGATAAGGTAGAGTTTCTGTCTCATCGTCACCACCAAGGAGTGGACGATGAGACAGAGATCAGGATTGTTCTTGATGGCCTTCGTGGCGAAGACAGCATTGCTGAGTTGTGCCGCCGTGAAGGCATATCACAGGGGCTTTATTACAAATGGTCGAAGGACTTCATGGAAGCAGGCAAACGCCGGCTTTCAGGTGATACTGCACGCGCTGCTACCAGTGACGAGGTGAAAGACCTTCGCAGAGAGTCCCGCGACTTCTCAAAAAAAGCATGATCGGAGATGGGGGAGACCAAGAATGAGGTATCTGTCACCCGGCAGGCGATGCTTGCATCGCTGAGTATCCGTATTGGTCAAGCCCTTATTTCATTCCATTTCCGATTGTCACGCAGCATCGCATTTGCCATGACCACGAGCTTGCGCATAACCGCTGTGATCGCAAGTTTCTTGCATTTCCCTTTAGCAATCAACTCATGGTATTTTGCTTTCATATCTGGATTGCAACGCGTGGCGACCACAGCTGGTAAATAGATTGCTTTGCGCAGGCAGGCGCGTCCACCCTGAATACGTTCTTTGCCTTGCCATTTCCCCGATTGTCGAGAGATCGGAGCAAGGCCTGCCAGACTTGCAGCTTGCTTTCCACTCAACTTGCCTAGCTCTGGCATTTCAGTGAGCATTGCATATGCCGTTATCTTTGCAATGCCTGGGATACTGATAAGAATGTCCGCCTTTTGAGAAAGCAATT
>JAESUH010000134.1 GCA_016763155.1 Rhizobiaceae bacterium | reverse complement strand
TCGTTCCCAGTTATTCCCACATATTTGTGCAGCAGCGGTAATTTTTGCTGCGGTCCTGGCTATACCGGGAAAAGCCAGTGCTGCAATTCAGGTGGAAACATCCAAGCAACAAGTGGCCATCATTCAAGTCACAGGAACAGGATCAATAGCCATTGCCCCCGATATCGCGATCATCAATATGGGTGTTGTGCGTCAGGCAGAAACCGCTCGAAAAGCACTTGATGCGAACAGTTCAGCCATGGCTGACGTTATTTCAGCCATGAAGAAGCAAGATATTGCTGACAAAGACCTGCAAACCTCTGGTTTCAACATTCAGCCGCTTTACCAATATTTCAAGGCTACAAAAAGTGGCGAACAAAAGCCGCCCAAGATTATCGGTTATCAGGTTTCAAACAAGCTAACCGTTCGAATTCGCGACCTAAAAAAAGTTGGTACAATGCTCGATCTGGCTGTCACTCTGGGCATGAATGATGGCGGGAACATCCAGTTCACCAATGATAATCCCGAACAGGCGCTTTCACAGGCGCGTACCAAAGCCATGGAAAATGCCATCAAAAAAGCCACCACTTTAACCTCTGCTGCCGGTGTAAAGCTTGGCAGGATTTTAAAAATTAGCGAGCAAAGCCATTCCCCTCGCCCGGTAGCAATGGGCAGAGTAAGAATGATGGCTGCAAAAGCCGAAAGTGCGGTCCCCATTCAGGGGGGCGAAAATACCTATCGCATAGATGTGTCCGTCAGTTGGGAGATTGCCCAATAGAGCTGGTCTTTATCAGCACAAAAATGCCCGACCAGCACTTGCTGATCGGGCCACAGGGGCAAACGATGGGTGGTCTAGCGTCCGCGGCGTACGAAATCCACGACCTGACAACCACCATAGCGGGCGAATACTATTTTCGACCGTGAGCCCCGATAACGACCTTTTACGACAATATGCTTTCCACCAACGCGGTGTATGTGAGGGCGGTTCAAACCCATATTCCATGCTTTGTTTACTGCACGGCGCGGGGAACATCCCTGGCGGCGACTGTGATGACGACCATAGCCTCTGCCATCGCGTCCACGGTGCCCGCGATATCCGTGATTGTTGCGGCCGTGTCCGCGATCATATCCACGTTTCTCTCCATGCCGATAGCCGGCTTCCTCGACACGAAAACTGCTATAACCATCTGCACCAATGGTGATTTCAAGACTGCCCGCATTAGCAATAGGGGCTGAAAAGGCAAACATGGTTACTGCAACAAACCCGGATGCCAAAATTGTTTTAATTCCTGTACCAAACATATCTATCTCCTTTTTCAACGGACGTCTGTGCATCCAATGATCAAACAATAGACAATGGCCCCTGAACCAAATCGGAATGCCGCGTTCATTTACTGTTCAGCTTCAGATCAGGCCAAAATGGATAGAGAATAGAAATGAGAAATGTAGGAAATGGCAGGACGGTGAACGGCTAACCAGCGTAGCTCCAACCGAAATCATACGTCAATTTGGAAAATCCATGAACAGGCTTATGAAAAAAGCCGGTCGCCCTGCTCGCTAATCGCCTGCTTGGCTTTGCGGATGGTAAATTCATTGGCGACTTCAACGCTCGGCAACATGTCTGCACGAACGAGGCGATGTTTACGCAACTCACCATCAATATTTTTCGAAATAACGCCACACAGCCTGAATTGCCCACCCTCAGGGATAGGTGTTGGCGTGATCGTATAGCCCTCATGCTCAACAGATTCCTGCGGCGCTTCACCGCCAGAGGGCTTACTACCAAACAACCAGCTAATTATAGACATCAGATCAATCCTTCTTAGCTCAAATAAAACGCAGCAAACCCACGGCAACCCCGTTCAATGAACACGATAGTCAAGTTCAGGGCGGCAAACAGCCGCCCGGTCGGCAGACCGCGCAAGCGCAGGCCCAAGCGAAGCTTGGATACGCCGTGAGCCAAACAAACCCTTCCTAGCTATCTAGGAAGGATCTTAATTTGCGTGATCTGCTCGGGTGTTTCAATTTCCGCAACGCTTTGGCTTCGATCTGACGAATACGCTCACGGGTAACAGAGAACTGTTGCCCCACTTCTTCAAGTGTATGGTCGGTATTCATGCCGATGCCAAACCGCATGCGCAAAACACGTTCCTCGCGCGGCGTAAGAGAAGCCAGCACACGAGTTGTTGTCTCGCGCAAGTTAGCTTGAATTGCAGCATCAATCGGCAGGATAGCATTCTTATCTTCAATGAAATCGCCGAGGTGGCTATCTTCCTCATCCCCAATCGGGGTTTCGAGGCTGATCGGCTCTTTGGCAATCTTCAAGACCTTGCGCACTTTTTCAAGCGGCATGGCAAGCTTCACTGACAATTCTTCCGGCGTTGGTTCGCGACCGATCTCATGCAACATTTGACGGCTGGTACGCACGATCTTGTTGATGGTTTCAATCATATGCACAGGAATACGAATGGTACGTGCCTGATCCGCAATAGAGCGGGTGATTGCCTGTCTGATCCACCAGGTTGCATAAGTTGAGAACTTATAACCCCGGCGATATTCAAACTTGTCCACTGCCTTCATCAGGCCGATATTGCCTTCCTGAATAAGATCCAGGAATTGCAGACCACGATTGGTGTATTTTTTTGCAATCGAAATCACTAGGCGCAAATTTGCCTCGACCATTTCTTTTTTGGCCTGACGTGCCTCGCGCTCACCCTTTTGCACTTTATGCACAATACGGCGAAACTCAACAGGCTCAAGACCTGTGGCCGTTGCCAATTCGTGAATTTCATTGCGGATTTCTTTGATCTGGGAATTTTCAGCCTTGTTGAATTCCTTCCACCCTTTGGCAGATAGATTTGAAATTCGACGTATCCAATTCGGATCAAGTTCCGAACCCATATATTCTTTCAGGAAGTCCGGACGTGAAACGCCGTAACTTTCAGCAAGCCGTAACAACTTACCTTCCTGACCTACCAGGCCTTTATTGATCCCGTAAAGCTGCTCAATCAGCGCTTCAATACGGTTATTGTTCAATGAAAGGGATTTTACGCTGGTAATAATCGTTTCGCGCAATTCTTTATAACGACGCTCTTGAGCTGGCGAGAGAGTTTTGTTCTCCAGCGCTTTTTCGACCAATTGGTCTTGCAAGCGGCGCAGCTTCTTAAAACTATCGGCAATAAGGTCAAAAGTCTCAAGCACCTGAGGTTTCAGTTCCTCTTCCATCGCTGCAAGAGAGAGATTTACCTCATCATCTTCGTCATCGTCATCGTCGATTTCAAGCCCGGTTAGAGGATCAATTGGCTTGTCAGCTTCCCGTTTTTCCTGGGCTTCTTTTGCAGCTTTGTCTTTTTCTTCCTGGGTCGGAGCTGTAGGCGTGTTATTCTTCGCATCAGGCCCGGCATAGGTGGCTTCAAGATCAATAATATCACGAAGCAGAATATCGCCTTCGATCAGATCATCGCGCCAGATAATAATTGCCTGGAAGGTCAGCGGGTTTTCGCAAAGACCGGCGATCATGGTTTCACGACCAGCTTCGATCCTTTTTGCGATGGATATTTCACCTTCGCGAGAGAGCAATTCAACAGTGCCCATTTCACGCAGATACATGCGCACAGGATCATCTGTTCGATCAGCGGGTTCGCGTTTCTTGGCTTTTACAACTGCCTTTTCACCGGATTCAACCAGATCAGTGCTTTGCACTTCTTCTTCGGCCTCTTCCTCTTCGACCACATTAATGCCCATTTCGGAAAGCATAGACATAGTATCTTCGATTTGCTCGGAGGACACTTCATCAGAAGGAAGCACCGCATTCAGCTCATCAACAGTCACAAAGCCGCGTTTTTTTGCAGCCCTGATCATTTTTTTGACTGCGTTGCTCGACAGATCTAGTAGTGGTCCGTCCGGGGCTTCAGCTTTTTGTTTCTTGTCGGTCTTTTTTTCTTTAACTTTGGTCGCCATGTGGCAGTTACTCCATGGAACTTTGGGAGGCATCAGATCGTCATCCAACGCCTATTTTAGTTGTTTTTAGCGAGATTTTGCCATAATTGGCAATCCTGAGAACAGGCAAAAACGAATCACCTCGCCGGAATTGTCATATAGCCATAGCTGGTTTATGGTTAACCATGCCTTAACCCCATGATTCAAGTGCAATTTTTGTAGCAATCACTTAGTTCGCTGAACAAACTCCACTTTCATGTCTTTGAAATTAAATCTCTTTCTTCCTTTTGATTCCGGCAATTTTGCCCTCAGTCAAGTTTATTTTTTGAATTAACAATTAATTTCAATAGATTCAGATGCTCAATTGAAGCTTTTGCCGAGCTTTTTCATCACATACCAGACATCTTGCGGCCGGAGGAAAGGCCAAATCCTTCAATAATTGCCTCGGTTCCATCAAGCTCTGCCAGCTCTTTTTGAATGTGCAAAAACCTTTCCAGGTTTTCCTGGCTGTCATCTTCTGCAAGCGCTCGTTCCGCGGTCCTTAACTCATTAGATAGTGCGTGATTTCGCTGGTGCAAGGCATAGGCCTGCTTCCAGCCATCGCGCGCATCCTCAAATCCTGCTTCCGGCAGAGCCTGCCAAATTCGGCTTTCACGAAGTTGCCGCTCCATGCGAGCCATCACTTCGCCCAATTCAGCCTTTTTGATAGCAGCCATTGCTGTTTCCAAATTGGGTTGTTCGCTCTCCCCATCCCAAGCGGCCAACACATCCAAAATCACGGTTTGAACCTTACGCGCCGCTTTGTTTTGCAATGTAAGCCCCGCAACCTCGTCAAAGCAGGCAATGGCCACAGCTGGATGAAATGCCAGACCAGCCACCAACGCCGCTTCACGCAACGGAATGTTACTGGGGTTGCTCTTCATTAATTTGGAATTCAATAAAGAGGGGCTGGCAGCAACCCTGCCCAATGGAGCAGAACTGTGACGATTGCCCTGCTGCTTATCTTTGCCACGAAAATTGTTACCGTCATTGCGCCGGTTTGAATTATAGTTCCCGGTGGAACGATTGGCATTACCAAAATACTGGGAAAGCCGACCTTTCACATCCTGAGTATAATGATAACGAACGCTTTCATCTCGAATTTGGGCGACGAGCTGCTTTAACCGCGCTTCAAGCTCTGCCTTGCGCTCAGGCGTATCAAACATACCTTTAGCGGTTTCCCGGTTCCAAACCATATCGGCAAGAGGCAGTGCTGCTGATAATACCTGCGCCATTGCATCGGGCCCTGACTGCTTAATCAAATCATCAGGGTCAAGATCCTCCGGCAACATGGCAAATCTAACTGACCGGCCAGGTGCCAAAGAAGGAAGCGCCATATCTGCCGCCCGATAAGCTGCCGCAACCCCTGCCCCATCACCATCAAAACATAAAATCGGCTCGGAATGCATACGCCATAGCAATTCCATCTGGCGTTCTGTCAGCGCTGTTCCAAGCGGTGCAACTGCATGAGGAAACCCAGCCGCGTGAAGTGCAATCACATCCATATAGCCTTCGGCCACAATCACCTGTTTCTTTTCAAAGGCTGGTTTTCGCGCTTTGGCAAAATTATAGAGCACATTGGATTTATGAAACAGTTCGGTCTCAGGAGAATTGAGATATTTAGCGGGAACATCCGCCCTCATAGCCCTGCCGCCAAATGCAATAACCCGCCCGCGTGAATCAGGAATTGGAAACATGATCCGGTCACGAAACCGGTCATAGGAAATTGGATTTCCCTCTCGTGTCGCCACCAGTCCGCAAGCCTCAACCTGTGCTTGAGGAATGTTTTTTGACGCCAGATATTCCTTCAGTCCATTACGACTGTTAGGTGCAAACCCCAACCGAAACGTCTGCTGTGTCTCTACGCGCAACCCTCGATCACGCAAATATGAACGGGCCTTCGCCCCATTGGCAGTTTGCAACTGATCTTCAAAATATTTGGTTGCAAGCTCCATCACGTCAAACAAGCTGGCGCGGGCTTCCTCGCGTTTTTGTTCCTGCGGGTTCATGATTGGCATGGACAGACCCGCCTGCCCTGCAAGCAACTCCACAACCTCAGGAAAAGCAAGCCCATCCAACTCTGTCAGGAACTTGAAATGATCTCCTGAAACCCCGCAACCGAAACAGTGATATCGTCCTTTACGGTCCTCGCAATGAAAGCTTGGCGTTTTTTCACCGTGAAACGGACAGCAGGCCCAATAATCACCCCGTGCCACATTGGTCTTCTTCTTATCAAAGGATACACGCGTGCCAACCACCTCGGAAATCCGAAGTCGGTCACGTATGTCATCAAGAAAGGAAGACGGAAAGCGCATGATACCTGATTAATAGGTTTGAGAATGTTGGCACTACCTTACAAACAATGCGTTTGCACCGCTAGCCTAGTTTCGCTTCACGATATGAAATATAAGTTGCCGCCGCCACAATGACGCCGCCCCCCAGCAAAACGAAGGGATCAAGCGGTTCTCCAAACATCAGCACCCCAAGTGCTGCCGCCCACACCAATTGCATGAACAATACCGGCTGAGTGACGGAAATCGGCGCGGCTTTCAAAGCGCGTGTCATGGTATAATGGCCAGTTGTTGCAACAATTGCAGTACAGCCCAGCAAAGCAAGCTCCATCATAGTTGGGGTTTCCCATACCCATAAGGCGCCCGGCAACAACGTAATCGTGCAAAATAGCGTCAACATTGCAATGATCGTTTCCGGACTGGTACGCCCCGTGAGCTGTTTGGCAAATAAATAGGACACCGCAAAGATGGGGGCTGCAAACAGCTGCGCTAATTGCCCGCTGGAAATTTCCTGGAATCCCGGACGAAGAATGACCAACGCACCAAATAGCCCCACCACAACTCCGGCAATCCGGCGAAGTTTAAATGTCTCACCGAGAAAATAAGCCGCCCCAATGGTCACAAATATCGGCGTCAGATAACCAATAGCCGTCACATCGGCAATTGGTATGCGTGCCATGGCATAAAACCACAAGATCACACCAACCCCATGCACAAACCCGCGAATTGCGAAGGATCGCCATAAATCTCCGGGAATTTCCTCGCGAAATGCACGCATCACCACCGGCGCTAACATCACCAGACCAATGGCATAACGAATAAAGGAGGCTTGAACTGCAGGAAGATTGGAGCCCATGTAGCGAATGATGCCGGTTACCACCACAAATAACATGGTCGTTACCACCATCCATAAAATAGCGCGCAAATTTGCAGAACGGATAACGGGAATCTGTACAATCTCCATTGCGATACCATTTCGCTTAATATGTTAAATGTCTACGAAAATTTTTGCATGCCAGCTATGCGTATTAAGAAATCACTCCAACCGACTGGAAATATTCCACATATTCATCAATCGTATTTCGGAAATGAGCACAATAGATAGCATTTGGCTGGCTATAGCTGGCACGTGGAGCGATTGGGTCTTCAATACGCATTTTTGAAGCGCTCATAGCTTCAAGAACAGCATGACCACAAAATGGTACATGCAATTCCGAATAACCGCCTTCATGGGCCATGACCAGTTTTCCATCACACAATGCATCAGCGGCCTGCATGATTTTCAATGTCATTTCGCGAAAAGTATCGGAACCCGCCAACATACGCGAAAATGGATCGATGATAGAAGCATCAAATCCGCTGGCGACAATGATCACATCCGGTTGAAATTGCTCCAGCGCAGGCACTACTAACCTATCAAATGCGTATAAATACACATCATGTCCGGCACCCGGCTGCAGGGGAATATTCATGTTAAATCCCTGCCCGTCCCCTTCACCAGTCGTTGCGATATCACCACTATCGGGGGGATAGTTGTTGTCTTGATGCACAGATATGGTCAACACGTCAGCACGGTCCAGAAAGATAGCCTCTGTTCCATTTCCGTGATGCACATCCCAGTCGACAACGGCAATTTTTTTGACCTTTTGCTCAGCAATTGCAGCTTCAATCGCAATTGCAATATTGGCAAGCAAGCAAAATCCGTTCGGATAATCAGGAAGACAATGGTGCCCCGGCGGACGGCTTAACGCGTAGGCATTTTTATATTTGCCATCCAGCACACCAAATAACGCAGCCTTCACCAGCCCCACTGAAAGAGCTGCCAATTCGTAACCACCGATTAAAAATGGCGTCCGCAAACCAAGCTCACCGCCACCCGCATCGCTCATTTGTTTGAATTCATCCAGATAACTTGTTGGATGGATACGGTTTAATTCCTCATAACTGGCAGGTTCTGCGCCAGATATCGCAAGTTCTTTGCTTAAACCGCTTACATCCAACAGGTTTTTCAACCGTCGTTTGGTTTCCGGATTTTCAGGAATACCGCCAGCCGCCAGAGGCTGCACCAAACCACCCACAGGAGCGACCGATGCATAATGCCCGCCTCCATGCCAAAAACACCGCTCATCCCAAAAAAAGGCAGTTTTCAGCATTTCATGCTCCAAATGATCAAGAGTTAATAAGTAGCCTCAGCCACCCAATAATTTTTTCACCGCAGGGCCAGTCTTGCCCATATCCATTTTGCCACGATAATTATCTTTCAGCCAGCCCATAACCTTGCCCATATCGCGAAGGGATTGTGCGCCAGTTTCTGCAATTGCAGTAGCAATCGCTGCCTGGCCTTCTTCTTCGGATAGGGGTTGGGGCAAATATTCCTTGATGATTGCCATCTCGGCAATTTCCTGAGCTTCAAGCTCAGGGCGGTTGCCTTCACGGTATAGCCTGGATGATTCCTCGCGCTGTTTGACCATTTTCGCCAGGATATCCATCACTTCGACATCGTCGGCGCGATCTTTACCCTTGCCGCGCAAAGAAATATCGCGATCCTGAATTGCAGCATTGACCAGCCGCAAAGTGGCCACTCGCCGACTGTCTTTAGCCTTCATTGCTGTTTTAAGAGATTCAGATATTTTATTTCGCATCACACTTCCCCGAACTGGAAGCAGGAATATACAGCAAGTAATGTCATCACGCAATGGTGGATAAAAGTCATAAGTTATTGATTTAAATACAAAAAATATAAAGCCGCAACCGGTTGACGTAGGGCCCTGCTTTGATTATTTTCTGGATTCAGCCGTAACATCAAAATCACAGCACTGTCAGGCAGGAATTTGCCCTAAAGTTTGCTTTGCTGCGCCAGTTTCTAACACAGGTTTAATTCCGTATGACCAAAACCACAGCAAAAACTCCACCTTGGACCATCGCCAAACCAACAGCGCTTCTGGTGCTGGCCAATGGCACAATCATTGAAGGATATGGCTGCGGTGCCGAAGGGATTGCCGAGGCGGAGATCTGTTTTAACACCGCCATCACCGGCTATCAGGAAATTCTCACTGATCCCTCTTATGCTGGTCAGATCGTCACTTTCACCTTCCCCCATATCGGGAACATCGGTGCTAATGACGAAGATACGGAAACCCTGAACGCAGACGCCAAAACAGGCGTGGTTGGGGCTGTGTTTAAAGCCGATATTACCGACCCATCCAATTATCGCTCATCCAATCATCTGGATAGCTGGTTGAAGTCCCGCAATATCATTGCGCTATGCGGCATTGATACAAGAGCACTCACCAGCCTCATTCGGGAATCTGGCCTGGCCAACGCAGTTATTGCCCACGCCAAGGACGGTGTATTTGATATCCCTGCCCTCAAAGCCCGCGCAGAAAAATGGCACGGATTGGAAGGCTTGGACCTGGCTAAAGAAGTAACCACATCGTCCCCTTCCACTTGGGAAGAAACCTCATGGGAATGGGATGAAGGATATGGCAGCCGGACCAAAGACGCTTTTCACGTGGTAGCCATGGATTTTGGCATCAAACGCAACATACTGCGCTTGCTTGCTGATCTCGGCTGCAAGGTAACCATCGTCCCCGCTTCAACCAGCGCGGAAGACGTACTTGCCCTCAATCCCGATGGCATTTTTCTTTCCAATGGCCCCGGTGACCCGGCAGCAACCGGGAAATACTCCGTTGCAGCCATCAAAGGACTGCTATCAACCGATATTCCAATTTTTTGCATCTGCCTCGGCCACCAAATGCTGGCTCTGGCTCTGGGTGCTAAAACCCTGAAAATGCATCAGGGACATCACGGCGCCAATCACCCGGTAAAAGATTATACCACCGGCAAGGTTGAAATCGTCTCGATGAACCATGGATTTGCAGTTGATGGAAAAAGCCTGCCGGAAGGCGTGGAAGAAACCCACGTCTCACTGTTTGATGGCACCAATTGCGGCCTTGCCCTGACTGGACGCCCGGTCTTTTCAGTCCAGCATCACCCAGAAGCCTCTCCCGGCCCTCAAGACAGCCATTATCTCTTTACACGCTTCGTAAACTTGATGCGGACACGTAAAGGCGAAGAGGCACTCGCTGAGCGCTAGGCGCTCTGGTTGGATTTTTTCCAGCTGTTAGCTATTTTTTTTGACACTGCTCAAATCCAGCTGAGTTTTCCAAACCTTACCAAGATAACAATGCTAAAAAGCAAAAGCCCGGCTCCAATTTATGGAGCCGGGCTTTTAAATTCTTCCGATAATCGAAGGTCGATTAATGGGTTTTTATTCCAAGAGGAATGATTGGAGCAGATTCTTGTTCAATCTTCTGCTCTGCTTCCTCTTTAAACACATGGCTTGAAATAGTTTCAGTCCCACCCCAAGCTTGCTTTTGGAGTTTCAAAGTCTTGGTCAGGCGCATATTCTCTCTGCGTGACTGTTCCATCTTAACCAAGGTACTTTCGAAACGCTTGTTCAATTCATCGATTTCTACGTTCAAATTGGAAACCTGATCACGGTCCTGATCGCGTTGGCGCATGGCTTCAACCAGACGGCTATGCAAATCACGCGAAGCTTCTTTTGAGACTTCCGCTTCTGCAAGTGCCGTTTTTGTTTGCTCCTGCAGACCATCGGAAATTTGCGACTTTACCCGCAATTGTGATTGCAGACTCTCTACCCTGGCTTGAGCTGAGTAGAGCTCATCATCAGAAATGCGGTTTCTCTCGCTGACACGTTTATCGACTTCCTCCGCTTCGTACTCAGCATCCTTTAGCTGTGAACGAAGTTCGACATTTTTATTCTGAAGGTTTTCCAAATTCAGTGTCACTGATTTATTTTCACCAACCAATTTCTCATTGGCGAGTTGTTCCAGCTCCAACTCATTGGCCGTTTCATCAAGCTTCTTTTCGTGCTCCATAGAACTATTTAACTTAGATTCCATTTCGACACTAAGCCGCTGGTATTGTTCCCGCGACGTTTCATACTCGATTTCAATTTTCTCCAGCGAACGATTCAATCGGGACAATTCCGTCTCGCGTTGTGTCGCAGCGGTTGCATGTTGAGCAATTTCTCCGCGATTGGCTGTATCCCGCTCAATCTGAACAACAATATTCTCACGGGCCTTTTCTAACGCCACACGTATTTCTGAATATCGGTTCTTGGCAGCTACATATTTGGATTTTTCCATTTCAAGCGATGTTTGGAGTATGTCATTCTGCTTCTTGTAGCGAGCAACATCCTCAATCAACGCTTCATTTGTATTTCTAAGGCGATACACAATATCCAGATCAATCTCGGAATTATGGGCAAATTCCTTAAACCGCTTCAACTGCTCGCGCGACTGCTTAACGAACAATTCGTTTTGAGCAAGAGATTTATCAAACTCAACGATATCATTTTTTACACCTTCAATGAATATCTCGCGCTTAACCCTTCCTGCATCATAAGCTTCCACAGAGTTTTCTACTGGAGAGCTTTCTACTGGAGACCTCTCATCGGATTTTGAGCTATATTGCTCATTAACACTTGGAACAGAAGATAATGTAGCTCTATTGCTCTCCTGTTTGCTTTGATTTGCTGCTCCTTCTTCCAGAAATTGCTCAAAAGCAGCCTCTGCCATCTCACCTGCGAATTCAGCATCAGGTTTCATATTCGACACGTTATCTTGCCCCTTAAAAATCTGCTTAAAAATTTTCTTCACAATACTATTACTCACTCAATTGGCTAATACGGAGTGGCTCTCCGCGCATCTTTGCATGTACTACTAATTTTATAGGAAAAAACGGTAACTGTGCTTAGCGCACACCAAGGTCAGCTAAATTTAGCCATCTCTATTGTCCCTGCATATAAATATCCAATTACAGCATGTGTTCCCACACAACTGAAAAAACTCCAAAATCATCTACTTCAACAAAACAAGAAATGGAATACAAATTCGCAACTCCAAATCAAATTTCACAAAAAATTTACTAATTATTTCTGGAAAATCTCAAACTTACGCCCTCTTTTGACTCAACAAAGTACAAAAGAGGGCGTTGAAAACAGATATAGTTACAATGGCGCTACAAATCAACCATAGTTAAAAAAGTATTACTATTAAAAATTTACTCTGCTTCAGGCAAACAAAAAGCCTTGCCGGAGTTTCCTCCGGCAAGGCTCAATTCAAATAATCTGAATAATCAGGTTTTAAGTGAATTCAGGATAGGCTTCCACCCCGATTTCAGCTTTATCAAGCCCGATTTCTTCTTCTTCTTCACTGACCCGAATACCAACTGTTGCTTTTAGAGCAAACCAGAGCGCGGCACTTGCGACAACTGTGAAGGCGCCATAAGCAGCAATACCGATGAGCTGTGTACCGAAGGTAGCGTCCCCATTGGTAAGGACCACAGCCATAGTACCCCAGATACCCGCAATAAGGTGAACCGGGATCGCACCCACGACATCATCAATTTTGAATTTGTCGAGCATAGGAACTGCGAACACCACGATCACGCCGCCGACACCACCAATGATGATAGCCATCAAAGGACCAGGCATCAAAGGTTCAGCTGTGATTGAAACAAGACCAGCCAATGCACCGTTGAGTGCCATGGTAACGTCAACTTTCTTATACAGGAACTGCATCAGGATCATTGCAACAATCACGCCACCAGCAGCAGCAAGATTGGTGTTAACAAAAATCCGGGATACATCAGATGCGTTGGCGTTATCACCAAATGCGAGCTGTGAACCACCGTTAAAGCCGAACCAACCGAGCCACAAGATGAATGTGCCAAGTGTTGCAAGCGGGATGGAAGAACCAGGCATCGGGAAGACTTTTCCGTCAACGAATTTGCCCTTACGTGCACCAAGAATAAGTGCGCCAGTTAACGCTGCCCAACCACCAACGGAGTGAACCAGAGTAGAACCAGCAAAATCTTGGAAGCCCATTTCCTGCAACCAGCCAGCGCCCCATTTCCAGGAACCTGCGATTGGGTAGATAAAGCCTGTAAGAATTACCACGAAGAACAGGAACGGCCACAGTTTGATGCGTTCTGCAATTGTGCCAGAAACGATTGATGCAGTTGCTGCACAAAATACCATCTGGAAGAACCAGTCGGAAGCAACTGAATAGTCACCTTCATTTGCAACGCCTGCAGCAGGCCAGAAGTATGGCAAGAATGAGCCGATATAGCCCCCGTCAACGCCCGTATACATCAAGCTATAACCAACACACCAATACATGATGCCGGCAATTGAATAGAGTGCGATGTTTTTCAGGCACTGCATGGAAACATTTTTGGAGCGCACAAGGCCTGCTTCCAACATAGCAAAACCAGCTGCCATGAACATCACCAAAAAGCCGCCCATCAAGAACAGCAAGGTATTGGAAACGTAAGCAGATTCCGATTTTTGTGCATCAAGTGCAGCTTTCAAGCTTTCCAGCGTCACTTCCTGCGCCTGTCCAACATGGACAGTAGCCAAAAGCGCAGCAATTGCGATCGCGCCCTTAACTGAGTTTCGAATAAACATTTTGATAAATCCCTTAAAAGATTAGTTATTAAATAGCTCTCAATTAGAGGGCTTCGTCACCGGATTCGCCGGTTCTGATACGCAGGGCGTTTTCCAGATCAAGAACAAAGATTTTTCCATCTCCGATCTGACCAGATTGTGCCGTTGCCGTAATCGTTTCAGTGACCTTTGGAGCAAGCTCGTCGGAAACTGCAATTTCCAGTTTCAGTTTTGGTAGAAAACTGACTGAATATTCTGCACCCCGATAAATTTCTGTCTGCCCCTTTTGTCGGCCGTAGCCTTTGATTTCGG
This sequence comes from Rhizobiaceae bacterium, assembly GCA_016763155.1. Lineage (GTDB taxonomy): Bacteria > Pseudomonadota > Alphaproteobacteria > Rhizobiales > Rhizobiaceae. The sequence goes on along the minus strand of JAESUH010000134.1, from coordinate 5,663 downwards.
AAACGGTCATTCCTTCAACGCCAATTTCGCTCAGGGCCTCACGGACCGCTTCCAGCTTGAATGGTTTGATGATTGCAATGACAAATTTCATGATATTTCCCTTAGTTATCATGATCCATATGTTGGTGAATCAGATTCGTTTGATGCGCATATGCAACCTGACTAAAACAGTCGTTCCCACAGGAATCCCATACGCACCATGAATGTTAAGGGTCGGGGGTATGGCTGTCTGTTGCTATTTTCCGCATTCCCCGTTGCCAATATTGCAACAGGCAGAAATATCGAATAGAGTTTGAAGGACTGATAATACCGGCTACGCAACCATCACAATCCCAAGGAAAAAGAGCGCGCGAATCAGATTTTTCAACTGTATTGTTGACGAAGGTCGTCGTCTGTTGCTATTTTTCGCACGTCCCGTTGCAGAATTTGCAACACATCTTGCAAATTCTACTGCGTTAGCGAAAACATGCGTCATCTATTACCGCTGCAATACATTGAAGCCATTGCAAAATATGGCTCCATCCGTAAAGCCGCTGACAGACTTTCAATTACCCCTTCTGCGCTGAACCGCCGCTTGCTTTCTATGGAAGAAGAACTAGGCGTGTTGCTTTTTGAGCGCCTGCCCGGCGGTGTGAGGCTCACAACTGCTGGTGAGATCATGCTGGACCACATCCGAAATCAGATTTCAGACATGGAACGGGTGAGGTCCAGAATTGCAGATTTATCGGGTATGCGGCGTGGCCACGTATCGATTGCCTGTAGCCCGGAAGCTCTGGGACAATTCCTGCCAAAGCAGATCAAACTATACCGGGACAAGTTTCCAGGTGTCACATTTCGTATAAATGCCTGTGCTAGAGGCGAGGCCGAATCGGCATTAGCAGACCACAGCGCTGATATTGCACTGGTTTTTGAACCCATGAAGCTGGCAGATTTTCAAATCCTGTTTACGCTCAAACAGCCAATTTCTTGCATCGTCCAAAACGACCATCCCCTAGCCTCTCAGAAATCTGCCAGATTATATGAATGTGTCGATTACCCGTTGCTTTTACCCAGCAAACCAAGTGGCGTACGCCATTTGCTGGAAGGGGCAGCTGCTCGCCTGGGGCTCAATTTGACTGCCGCTGTATCTGCCAACAATCTACAGTTTTTGCAGGACTATGCGCTCAATGATGATCATATCTCATTCGATATTCCCATCAATCTGCCAAATGATTTGGCTGCTCGCGACAAACGAGCATTAGCACTCGACAGTCGCGATGTACCGCCCGGCTTTTTGTTCGTTGGACATTTAAGAGGGCGCACCCTGCCAGTGGCATCAGCGCGCTTTCTTGAAGACATCGTCGAAGCGATGGCAAAATATGACGAATAGAGACCCTACCCGCCAATAATATGCATATGAAAGCCGCTAACGGCTTTCATTGATCGCATTTTGAGTGTGTTCGAGCCAGATATCATCCAGGATATCCTCGATCGAACAAATTGCAGACATATCTGCCGCACCCACAAGGTTTTGCATGACTTTAGAAATGTCGCGAAGCCTTTGGCTACACAAATCGATTTTCTGCATAGCCATAATCCGGCTGCTCGAAAGATCATCATCCCCACCACTCAGCGGCAGATTTTCAACTTCCTCAGCAATTTCTGCAATTTGTGCTACCAGCACACCCAACACAACGGATGCGTTGGTTTTTTCGACATTAGTGTTTTCTATAGGTGTATTATCAATAGATGCTGTTTGAATATTACTCATTTAAAAAAAATCCAACTCTCCAGCTGCAATTGCAGGTTCCGCTACATTATTAACCACACTCTTAACTGGCGCAGCTTTCTTTAATACAGGAACTTCGGTCATGAACTTTTGACGAACAGAACCGTTTGTCGGATTGAATTCAATACGACGTCCCTGATTTCCACCCAGACTGGATGATACGACATTTAGATTTTCATCTCTGGCAAAGCGCAGGACAAATTCGATGTTCGCTTTTCCCGGATTGATGGTAGATTCAATAATGGATCCACCGCCAAACAACTTAACCTGCAATCGATCCCGTGATGCTCCAATAGAATAAACGCCATTAAGAAGTGCTTCCATCAAATAGGCACCATGGCGTCCGGCTTCCCCGAACATACCAATGTCTTCCCCGGGCAAAAGAAAATGGTTCATACCACCCACTTTTGCAACCGGATCATAAACGCATGCAGCTACACATGACCCAAGTAAGGTGGATATCACCAGATCTGGGTTGTCCGAGACTACGTGTTCACCCTGGTGAACGACCCTTTTTATCCCCACCTTCAACTCCAATCTTAGTCTAGGCTACCAACAACGGCTTCAATTGAACGTTTCAGCAGAGCAGGATTAATGGGCTTTGCTAACACAAAGTTCGCACCTAGCTGAGCGGCCTGATTCACGATGTTATTATCTTTTTTCCCGGTCAAAATGATGAAACCGGTTTTCCCAATTTTGGGATGCGCCCTTACAGCTTTCAGCAGCTGAAGACCATTTACATCAGGCATATAGAGATCTGAAACTGTGAGATGAACCGGATTATTTACCAGCTTGGTAAATGCTTCACGCCCATCTTTGGCCATTCCGATGCTTGTAATCCCAAATGATCGCAACGCCTCAACCGCCAACATTCGACTGGTCACATGGTCGTCTACCACCATCACTTTTAGCATACTTGCAATTGACATACCCCGTCACTTCCTTCTTTTAACTATTAGTATTGCCTCGGCAATATCTGTTAGTGGTAATATTTCTTTTGCCGCCCCAAGTTTTACTGCCGCGGCAGGCATTCCATAAACAACACAAGTGGCCTCGTTTTGGGCAACAGTCTTTGCTCCCGTATTTTGTAAAGCGAGCATTCCATCCGCACCGTCATGTCCCATGCCGGTTAGCAGTGCAGCTGAAATTCGAGAATTTCCAAATTTGGCAATGGATTCAAACATCATATCCACTGAGGGTTTGTGACCACTTCTTGGTTCACCAGGCCTGATAAAGCAACGAAACTCCCCGAGCCTCTTAATTGTCATATGCCCCACAGCACCAGGTGCAATGTAAATATGGCCACGTTCCAACTGCAAATTATCTCTGGCTTCCATAACCGTTGGCGCACACATCGAGTTCAACCGTGTGGCAAAACTGGTAGTGAAGTTTGCCGGCATATGCTGAGTAATCACGGTTGGCGGGCAATCGGCAGGAAACCTTGTTACGATTGTTTCAAGAGCCTCAACCCCACCGGTAGATGATCCAATTGCAATCAATTCAGGACTATCGACCGTGCGCGCGATAAGGTTTGCAGGCCTTGCCGTACCAACAGCTGAAGCAGCAGCACTGGCTCCAGCCTGCAGACCCGCTTTACGTTTAATGACCGGAGCAGCCTTTGCCGCAGCTTTCACCATGTTACACATTTCCAAAAGCGCGCGCTCATCAGTCATATTTGGCTTGGGCAGGCAAGAAAATGCTCCCATTCGCAATGCGGAAATTGCAGCGTCGGCTCCCTTGGCTCCATGGCTGGAGATCATCACCACAGGCATTGGGCGCAACTTCATCAAACGGGCCAGAAACTCCAAACCGTTCATACGTGGCATTTCAATATCCAAGGTAACCACATCAGGGTTAAGTTCCTTGATTTTATCACGGGCTTCAAATGCATCAATCGCAGTACCAACGACTTCGATTTGTGGGTCACCCTCAAGAATGGACGAAATGATCCGTTGCATCGAAACAGAATCGTCAACCACAAGTGTTCGTATAGGCATTACTAATATCCCTTCGAATTATACTGAAAACTGGTCGGGCCAACTGATTTGAATTTGTCTACCGCCCGTCCCACAATACGTTCGGAATGCCCGATATACATGTAACCGCCTTCATTCAGATGATTGATAAATCCATCAAAAATCTGTTCTTGCATATCCGCTTGAAAATAGATCAGAGCGTTTCGGCAGAAAATTACATCGAATTTTCTCTTCATCGGCCATTTATCAAGAAAATTGAGCACATTGAACTGAACCAGATCACGCACGCTCTGCTTGATTTGCATCATATTGCCAACTGGCTCGAACCATTTCTCGACGTAAGCGGAGTCAAGACGGTTGACCATGTCGGGCGTATAACGGCCTTCATTTGCGGTTTGAATTGACTTCTTGTCGATGTCGGTCGCCAAAATCTTGATGTCATATTTTCCAGCTTCTGGCATTTTGTTCAAAAGCGCCATTGCCAATGTGAATGGCTCGCGACCATCTGAACATGCTGCAGACCACATACGGATCGGCTCACCACGTCTCGCTCGGGCAATGAGTCCCTGAACCACATTATCGCTGAAATGATCAAAATGATGACCTTCGCGGTTAAAATTCGTCACATTTGTAGTGATCGCAGAAATTAACTCATCACGCTCCGCTGCACCCGGTCCGGATCTAACAAAATCAATATACGCACCAAAGCTGCTCAATCCGGTATTGCGAATTCGTTTTGTTAAACGGGAATAGACAAGATCTTTCTTTGCCGCCCCCAAGTGAATTCCGCTCTCTTTTACGACCAATTCTGCAATCGCTGAAAAATCGGCATCTGTCAGTACATAGGCCCGATCTGGGGAATGAAATTTTTCTGCTGCTGACATTAATTATGCCGCCTCTAATTCTTCGGTTGGAACCATCAAATCAAGTGCAACTTCACAAATGATCCGGTCTTCAATAACGATCACTCGTTTAAAGAATTCTTTTGCCTGGCTGGAATTCATTTCCGGCACCTGCCGAATTTGATCAGGTCCAACATCGAGGATGTCTGAAACCGCATCTACCAGCAGACCAAAGATTTTATCTTCAACCTGAACCACGATGATCACGTGACGTTCACTAGGTTCACACGGAGGCAAACCAAGACGAGCTGAAAGATCAATGATTGGCAAAATAGTTCCACGCAGATTGATCACGCCCACAAGATATTCCGGCGAATGCGGTAATCTGGTGGTGATTGAGAGGTGGCGCTATACAACGTCGCATCCCCGTGATATGGCCGAAGAACTTATCCAAGCGCATGCCCATGAAAAAGTAATGCCTTACTTGCATCTCCCCGTACAATCGGGTTCAGATCGGGTTTTAGAGGTGATGAACCGGAAGCATACAAAAGACTTTTACCTTGATCTGATTGATCGTTTCCGTGCAGCACGTCCGGATATTGCTTTTTCTTCTGATTTTATTGTGGGATATCCCGGTGAAACAGAAGACGATTTTGAAGAAACGCTCAGCCTTGTGCGTCGTGTGAAATATGCGATGGCGTATTCGTTCAAGTATAGCCGTCGCCCAGGGACACCTGCTGCGGCTTTGGAAGATCAAATTCCAGAAGCAGTCAAAGTCGCGCGTTTGGCGCGCCTGCAGGCGCTTTTGTTAGAGCAACAGGTTGCTTTTAATCGCAGTAAAGTGGGCACGCGTCAACGTATTTTGTTGAGTAAAAAAGGCCGTCATCCGGGACAATTGATCGGGCGTACGCCTTTTCTACAGTCGGTTTATGTGATTGCACCAGAGCGTCTTATTGGGCAGAGTGTTGATGTGGATATCACGGGCGCAAGCCAAAATAGCTTAACAGGTGTTGTGGTGATTGAAGACGAACAGCTCTGCGCTTAAAGCGCAGTGTAAATTTTTTTTAAGAAGCATTT
>JAESUH010000133.1 GCA_016763155.1 Rhizobiaceae bacterium | reverse complement strand
TTGCGCACCTTCGCGAATGAAGGCCTCAACGGTTGCTTTGCCAATGCCCTGACCGGCGGCAGTAATAAATGCTTTTTTGCCTTCTAATCTCATTTTTTAGAACCAAATAGGTTCTCAAAAAAGTTCACCATTTCAGGAACCATTTTATCGGCCCAGCCGGTTGCCTTGGCGAGACCCAAAGTATTTTTCGTGCCAGTAGACATTTGACTTGGAACACCAAAATCATCGGCCATCGAAGAATAATAACCAACATCTTTACGCGCATTGGCAATGGTGAAGGCAAGCGCATTCGGGTCACCATCAACCGCATATGCTTAGATGATATCCATCATACCGGATTTTAGCGGACCGGCAGACATCACCTGATGCAGCGTGTCGCGCGGCAGACCGGCAAGATCGGCCATGGCGAATGCTTCAGACATGGCGCAAGCCGTGGTCATGGCGTAAAAATTGTTGATCAATTTCAAGGTGTGACCAGCACCGAGCGGGCCCACGTGGAAAATATTTTCTCCAATATCCTGCAACACTGGCAGGATTTCATCAAAATCAGCCTTGTCGCCTGCGGTCATAATATTCAACAGACCATCAACCGCATGAGAGGGGGTGCGCCCAAGAGGCGAATCCATATAGCGCGCGCCTTTTATGGCCAAATCAGCACTAATTTTTTTGGTGGAACCAGGAAGCGATGTGCCGGTATCAATGATCAACTGACCAGATTTTGCTCCGGCCAAAACGCCGTTTTCACCATAAACCCGCGATTCAACAGAATCGGACGTATCCATGCAAAACATCACAATATCGCTGGCAGCGGTAAGTTCGCGTGAACTCTTATATTCTGTGGCACCGGCAGCAACCGCAATATCTACATTGGTGCGGCTGCGATTGGCAATCACGTTCAATGAATAACCCTGTTTGATCATCCGGTTGACGATTGCAGAGCCCATCAGGCCAAGACCAATAAATCCAATTGAAGGTTTGCTCATAGTTTCATTCCTCGTTTTGCACAAAGTTAAAAAATTCGTCAGGCGAGTTCAGCACAAACCAAACCTGTTACATCACCGCGCCGATTTGCCATGGCACGAATTCAAAATCACCAAGGCCCTGGGCCTCTGATTTGCTTTCTTCGCCAGAAGCGACGGCAAGAATTTTATCATAAATCTCGCGGCCGACTTTTTCGATTGAATCGCCGCCGGTTAAAATAGTGCCCGCATTGATATCCATATCTTCAATCATACGGTCATACATTACGGTATTGGTAGCAATTTTTATTGAAGGCGATGGTTTTGCGCCAAAGGCTGAACCGCGTCCTGTCGTGAAAGTCACCAAATTGCAGCCACTGGCAATTTGGCCCGTTACGGACGCCGGATCATAACCTGGACTATCCATAAAGGTGAAACCTGAAGCGGTTACGGGTTCGGCGTATTTATAAACTCCGTTTAGCGGACTGGTTCCGCCTTTGGCTGCTGCACCAAGAGACTTTTCGAGAATGGAAGTAAGGCCACCCTTTTTGTTTCCAGGTGAGGGATTATTATCCATCGAGCCTTTATTACGCAGGGTGTAATCTTCCCACCATTTGATTAGGCCCACGAGTTTTTTGCCAATTTCTGGAGTTGCGGCACGCCTAGTCAGCAGGTGTTCTGCCCCATAAATTTCTGGTGTTTCTGCCAGAACGCCAGTGCCTCCCTGGGCTGTCAGCAAATCACAGGCATAGCCAAGAGCAGGATTTGCCGTAATTCCTGACCATGCATCTGAACCACCGCATTGTAATGCGACCATCAAATCTGACACCGGACAGGGTTCACGTACAAACTCATTGGCCAGCGGCAACATGGCGGATACTTTTTCAACGCCGGCTTCAACCGTGCGCCGAAATCCTGCAACATCTTGAATATTCATGGCATGAAACAAGGGGCCCTGAGTGATCCCGAAAGCTTCCAGCAACCAGTCAATCTGGTTGATTTCACATCCCAGACCAACCATTAAAACACCAGCAACATTAGGGTGTCGGGCATAGCCCCACATTACCCGTTGCAGGGCTTCAAAACCTTCGCCATCTCCGGCCATGCCGCAACCAGTTCCGTGAACAAAAGCAACGACCCCATCAACATTGGGATAGTTTGCCATGATTTCCGGAGTGAAATGGTTGGCAATCATGCGTGCAGCGGAGGCTGAACAATTTACCGAGGTTAAGACCGCGATATAATTCCGCGTTCCAGATCTACCGTTTTGCCGGCGAAACCCCATGAAAGTATCTACATTTTCAGCGGGCGCAACCGGGCGTAAATCCGTCGAAAATTCGTAAGCCATTTCCACATTCCTGAATTCAAGATTGTGGGTATGAACGTGAGAACCTGCCACGATATCTTCTGCGGCATAGCCGATCAACTGAGCGTATTTATAAATCGGCTCATCTTTGGCAATTCCGGTGACCGCAATTTTATGCCCGCGAGGGATGCGATCAATAGCGGTCACACCCTCAATAATTTCACCTTCATCCAGTGCGCTAATTGCAGTGACTATATTGTCGCGCTCATTGAGGCGGACGAATTTCTCCGAACCTTCCATCTAGAAAAACACCGTTACAAGGTTAGGCCAGAGCAGCAACAGCGTCAAAGCCATCAGCTGCAACCCTATAAAGGGCAGGAAGCCTTTGAAAATATCAACCAGCGTAATATGGGCCGGTGCCACGGATTTCAGATAGAAGGCTGCGGGACCAAAGGGTGGCGACAAGAAGGAGACCTGCATGTTCATACAGAATAAAACACCAAACCAGATCGCTACATATTTTGGTTCAACGTGGCCAATGAATCCAAGCTCTTCAACTGGCAGGCGCTGCACGATTGGCAGGAATACCGGCATGATCAAAAGCACGATACCAACCCAGTCCATGAACATGCCCATGATCAGGAAGATCACCATCATCACCAGAATAATGCCCATGGTCGGTAAATCTGCACCAACAATCATATTGGCAATATAGGTTGGGCCGCCAACGAGTGTATAGGCTGCAGCAAGGGTTGCCGCACCGATGGTCACCCAGATGATGGTGCCGGTGGATTTGAGCGTCCGCATCAGGGAATCC
>JAESUH010000132.1 GCA_016763155.1 Rhizobiaceae bacterium | reverse complement strand
TTGAAATTGCAGAGAGCGATGCTTCAAAATTCGAAGTGCTTTATCCAGACGAAATGGGTTTGTTTGAGAAGATGGAAACTGTTGCCAAACGTATTTATCGTGCTGATGGTGTGGTTATGGACAAGAAGGTTCGCGACCAGCTGAAACAGTGGGAAGATGCAGGTTATGGCAAGTTGCCGGTCTGCATGGCGAAGACGCAATATTCGTTTTCCAGTGACCCATCTCTTAGAGGCGCGCCGACTGATTTCACAATTCCTATTCGTGAAGTCCGCTTGAGTGCCGGTGCTGGATTTATTGTCGCCATCTGCGGAGAGATTATGACCATGCCGGGTCTGCCTCGGGTACCATCATCTGAGTCAATAATGCTGAATGACCAAGGCCAAATCGATGGTCTGTTCTAGGAGAGTTTGACGTGGTTCACAAAATAATCTTGCCGGTAAGGGGGGATGGAAAAGGCGACAATGTCTTTGCCCATGCCGCTGCGTTGGCAAGGCGATTTAAAGCACATGTGGTCGTGACCCATTGCAGGCCAAGGCCTGAAGATTTGTTACCGTTTGGTGTACCAATCCCCGCCTTCATGAAAGAGCAATTGCTTGGTCAGGCGCGCAAGCTTGCTGATCTGGAGGAAGAAGGTCTGGAAGGTGAATTTGCAGAACTTGCCAAGCAGTTTGGTTTGAGAATGACCAAAAAGCCAACGGGCAAATCTGCAAGCGCATCATGGGTCGAGGAAGCGGGGCGTCAGGTTGATGTGATCAAGCATCATGGCAGATTGGCAGATGTCAGTTGTGTTGCCAAGCCGGACAGGGATCGCAACCTTGGGACCAACACTTTGAAGGCTGCATTGTTTAATACCGGACGTCCGGTGATGATGTGCCCGGCTGTGGAGGAACCGCCAAAGGCCCTGGGTGAGAAGATTACAATTGCGTGGAATGGTTCAACGGAGGCAGCGCGCGCCGTTGCTTTGACCATGGGAATTATTGAAAAAGCCGGTGAGGTTGTCATTTTATCCTGCGGGACTGAAATACATGGGGCGAATGCCGAGGACTTACAGGTCTATTTCACCGATAGAGGAATTTCAGCGAACGTCGACCGCTTTACTGCGGAGAAGAAAATAGGCGAAGAGCTGATTGAAAGAAGCAAGGCCGCAGGCGCCGATCTGATGATCATGGGTGCTTACGGCGATAGCCATGAACACGAGTCGGTATTTGGTGGCAACACCCAATACGTAGTCGATAATGCAGATATACCCGTCATTTTGGTACACTGAGTGAACCAGAAATAGGCTTGGGAGAGCCTCGACGATGGAAAGAAATCTGTTGCTGAACGTATCGTATATGGTGCGCTTGAGCAGGTTGAAGAAAAAACAAAAGAAAACCCGGTTGAGACATTTCACGCCGCGTTGGAGAATGTTGCTCCCCATGTGGAGGTTCGTTCCCGTCGTGTTGGTGGTGCAACCTATCAGGTTCCTGTTGAGGTTCGTACAGAGCGTCGCCAGGCACTTGCTATCCGCTGGGTTATCACAGCTGCACGCAACCGTAATGAGACCACAATGGTTGGTCGTCTTTCCGGTGAATTGATGGATGCCGCAAACAATCGTGGCAACGCCGTTAAGAAGCGTGAAGACACACACAAAATGGCAGATGCAAACAAAGAATTCTCTCATTATCGTTGGTAATTAATTTCAGACCGGCTCACCTATTGGGGTGATGTCGGCAAAACGAAGGTTTGATACAATGGCACGTGAATACGCTATTGAACATTATCGCAATTTCGGAATCATGGCGCATATTGATGCGGGTAAAACCACGACCACCGAACGCATTTTGTATTATACTGGCAAAAGCCATAAAATTGGCGAAGTGCATGATGGCGCTGCGACAATGGATTGGATGGAGCAGGAGCAGGAGCGTGGTATTACAATTACCTCTGCTGCAACTACAACATTTTGGCCTGATCGTGATGGTGTGAAGCATCGCTTTAATATCATCGATACTCCAGGTCACGTGGATTTCACCATTGAAGTTGAGCGCTCTTTGCGTGTTCTCGATGGTGCGATTGCTCTTCTTGATGCAAACGCCGGTGTTGAGCCTCAAACAGAAACTGTTTGGCGTCAGGCTGATAAATATTCCGTGCCTCGCATGATCTTTGTCAATAAGATGGACAAGATCGGTGCTGACTTCTATCGCTCTGTTGAGATGATCACTGAGCGTTTGGGTGGTACTCCGCTTGTTCTGCAGCTGCCAATTGGTGCTGAAAATGAATTCGCTGGTGTTGTTGATCTCATCGAGATGAATGCATTGGTCTGGAAATCAGAAAACCTCGGTGCTGAATGGGATGTTGTTGAAATCCCTGACGATCTTAAAGAGCGTGCTGCTGAATTCCGTGAGCGTCTTGTTGAAGCTGCTGTTGAAAACGACGAAGCTGCAATGGAAGCTTATCTTGAAGGTACAGAGCCAACAGCTGAGAAACTTCGCGCCTTGATCCGCATTGGAACAATCGCCGCTGAGTATTATCCTGTTCTTTGTGGTTCAGCCTTTAAAAACAAAGGTGTACAGCCACTTCTTGATGCTGTGATTGACTTCCTTCCAAGTCCTGTTGATATCGCTGCTGTTAAAGGCATTGATGTTAAGACTGATGAAGATACCACTCGTAAGGCTTCTGATGATGAGCCTCTTGGTATTCTGGCATTCAAAATCATGAACGATCCGTTCCTTGGTACTTTGACTTTCTGCCGTATCTATTCAGGTCATCTGGAAACCGGTGTGACTGTTCTCAACTCCGTTAAAGACAAGCGCGAGCGCGTTGGTCGTTTGTTGTTGATGCACTCAAACGATCGCGAGGATATTAAAGAAGCGTACGCTGGTGATATCGTTGCGATTGCTGGCCTTAAGATGACCACAACAGGGGATACCCTTTGTGATCCGCTTCATCCGGTTATTCTTGAGCGCATGGAATTCCCAGATCCGGTTATTCAGATTGCAATCGAGCCTAAAACCAAGGTCGATCAGGAAAAAATGGGCGTTGCACTTAACCGCCTTGCTGCTGAAGATCCTTCTTTCCGGGTTTCATCCGATGAAGAATCCGGTCAGACCATTATTGCTGGCATGGGT
>JAESUH010000131.1 GCA_016763155.1 Rhizobiaceae bacterium | reverse complement strand
AGCCCGGCAGGTCTGCCAATTCAGAAAGTTTCCCAATCATATTATTTGCAAGGGTTTGCGTGACACTCACGCCGTTCTCTGCATGGGATGTCGCATCTTCGAGTAGCCGGGAAAGTGGCAATTTGCCGCTAAATTTTTCGACACTATATTTATGCGCCTTTTGCCAACCAGAGACCGCACCCGCCACAGTGAGGGCCGCTAATGGCCCCCGTGTGGGAATTGATTGATGATCACCGTAAAATTCCACATCGGCCAATTGAGCGGATGCACCACACGCATCAAACCCTACCGGTACTTCTCCCGGTTCATGGACCAGCCAAAAATTATCACCGCCCAGATTGTTCATATGAGGATAGACCACGGCAATTGTGCTTGCGGCAGCAATCATTGCTTCGATGGCGTTCCCCCCATCCTGCAACACCCGGGCACCAGCCTGTGCAGCCAAATGATGCGGAGCAACGACCATCCCGTTATAAGCACGTGTAGTCTGAAACATTTATACATCCTCAACATTGTTAGTCGTTATTCATCCACGCCCACGCGCCGATTGCAACAACACTTTTCACGAAATTGGCGCACCTCTTAATCCGAAAACACCCAATCCCCCTGCCCCGAACAACAGATCATAATTTAGTACAAAGATATTAAAAACTGCCCGGTAATCATGATGTTTTATTTGCAATAGACCGATAAGGTGGAAGTAATAAAACAGATGAACTGACTTTCAAATATTAAAACACTGGCGGTTGGGCATTACTGAAAATGACAGTTACCAAACTCTACGAGAATTGTCCCACCTGCCAAGGCCGCAGATATTGGATATTGCCATTCATGAAGAAAGACAAAGAGATGCATGATTTGGCAAAACGCACACCCTGCCCTCAATGTGGTGGGCGCGGCTCTGTTCCAGCGTCACCTGATGACGAGATGCATTCAGATGTTTAACTGAGTGAATTGGATAAACGTGCACCGGGAAAATTTCTATCCCGGCATCGGTGACAGATTCACCCCATTCAGGTTTACTGGAGTTCGCGTTTCCATTTGGTTAGCGCGCGTACCAGTGTTTCTGATTTGTCCTTGAATTCACCGTCCAACAATTGTTTGGCAACCACCGCTTGACCTTCGAGGGCCTTTTGCATGATTTTAGCAGCAAACTCATGGAACTCAGCATGAAGACGTTTGATAACCTTGTAAGGCATGCCCAATCTCACATCTGGTGAAATTTTCGGCCCGTAAAGCCACGTGCCAAATTCACACAGATTGTCACAGCGCACTTTGTCGGGTGTAATGTCGCTACTGCCAAGTGCAATTGCTGTTTTTAACCGCAATTTCCATTTGCCATGTGTTCCAATAGCTTTGTTAATTTCTTCGATGATAGCAACATTCGACATATAGTACCCCCTAGTGTTTGCAAATTTTTCTAGCCAAAACTTGTTTAGGAAACCTTAAATATGCATGGGGAAATCCAAAAATATGCAGCCCTGCAAATTTTGATGTTCGCAATGCTCTGTGCAGAGTATACAATGATTCTGGCGGCCCAATACTAAGCCACCACTTAACTTATCCAGCTATTGGTTTACGAGGCATTTCATTTATGGTGTTGAATCTTTTTCGTTATTTGTCTGTTATTCTGACTGCGGCACTATTAAATTTCGCATTATTCTTAGCCGCGCCAAGCGCAAAATCACTTTCCTCAGCAGAAGTTTTGACTGAACAAATGCGTGCCCCCTGGAAGGGTGATCTTGCAGAAATGAGAAAGCGGAAATTCATTCGCGTTCTGGTTCCCTATAGCCGCATCATCCTCTTTATGGACAAAAATCAGTTTCGGGGAACAGCTGTTGAAGCCCTGCGGGCCTTTGACAAGCAACTCAATAAAGGACGCTCAGAGCTTGAAAGCACCGCACTTGCAATCATCCCAACCAGCCGAAAAGACCTGATCAAGGATTTGGTTGAAGGGCGTGGTGATATAGCAATTGGAAATCTGACGATCACCAAATCACGTCAGGAAATGGTGGATTTCTCGGACCCAATAACCAGGGACGTTTCCGAGCTCGTTGTAACCACCATAGATCATGCGCCGGTTGAGAGTATCGAAGACCTATCCGGAATGGAAATATATGTCCGCCCCTCAAGCTCATATTATGCGTCTCTGCAAAAAGTGAACGAAACACTGAAGAGCAAAAACCTTGCCCCCATAAAGATTGTGGATGGTGATGAGCATTTAGAAGATGGCCACATTCTTGAAATGATCAACGCAGGCATGATCAAGGCGACAATTGTCGACAGCCATAAATTGGTTCTATGGAAACAGGTATACGACAAAATAAAAATTCAAACTGTCGCCGTGCATGAAGACGGCCAAATTGGCTGGGCAATTCGCAAAAACACTCAGGAACTGGCTGGTGAGATCAACAAATTTGTTAAAACAGCAAAACGTGGCACTGAATTTGGAAACATTATGTTCAAGCGCTACCTCAAAAGCACCAAACATTTGCAAAGCACATCCCCGGAGCGCCTAAAAGAACAGTTTGCATCTTTGAGAACCTTGTTCCAGAAATACGGCAAGGAATTTAACATCGACTGGCGTTTGATCGCTTCACAGTCATATCAGGAATCACGATTTGATAATTCTCTAAAAAGCAAAGCTGGCGCAGTTGGCCTCATGCAGATCAAACCGTCTACGGCTGCAGATAAAAACGTTGGAATTAAAAACATCACATCACCTGATGCGAACGTGAATGCCGGTGTTAAATACCTCAGGTTTCTTGCGGATAAATATTTCGATGATCCGGACCTTGATCAGTTTAACCGCATTCTGTTTTCTCTGGCAGCCTATAATGCCGGTCCAAACAGGCTTGCCCGATTGCGCAAGAAATCTGCCAATCCCAATGAATGGTTTGGCGCCGTTGAATGGGAGGTTTCCAAAGCAGTTGGTGCCGAGCCCGTTCGTTACGTGAGAAACATTTTTATGTATTACATCTTGTTTCAAAAAAGCCTGGCCGAATAGAGATTTTCGCCCGGGCTAATTAGAAAACTCAATTTGGCAGCTTGTGGGAATCACTCAAAACCAGCAATGATTCGGGCGTGCCGCTCTTCCAGCCATTGTTTGGTTTCCGGGTGGGTGAAGATATAAAACTTATCTTTTTCAATTGCCTCTACCACCTTCTCGCCAATCTCTTCAGGTTGGGTAGTACCTTTAATAATATCTCCCATGAAGTGGTTTTCAGGGCGGACATAGGCACCACCAAATCTTTGTGGCCGACTACGTTCAGAAAGGTGGAAGCCAGAATCAACGGCGGCTGGTGCCAGAACAGAGACACCGACATTTGTGCCAGCCAGCTCATTTTGCAGACCTTCAGTAAGCGCCAATGCCGCATATTTTGTCATCGAATAAGCACCAGTCAGGAAACTTGGATTTACCTGAAAGCCGCCAATTGATGCGGTATTGACGATGTGTGCAGGCGTTCCAAGATCGAGCAAACGCGGCACAAAGGTTTGAATACCATGGATTATTCCGTAGATATTCACGCCAATAACCCAGTCCCAATCTTCGCTCTTAATCTCATGCATGGGGACGCCGTGCATGGCGATACCAGCATTGTTGCAAACAATTGAAACAGCGCCGAATGCGCTTTCAAGCGCGTCTGCAGCGGTATTGGTTGATGCACTGTCTGAAATGTCTGCCTGAATGGCAACAGCCTCACCACCCTTCTCCTCGATGAGCGATACGGTTTGATCCGCATCGGCTTCCAGGATATCGACCACACCAACCTTAACACCACGACTGGCAAGATTTAGCGCTATCCCGCGACCAATGCCCGATCCCGCGCCAGACACATAAGCGACAGCTCCAGCTTCAATTTTCATATTACATCTTCCCCACAATGTTGAGAGTTATGACAAGCACATACTACACATGTTCATTACATCGTATGGCGAGATGGTGCTCAGTTCAACAGGCGTTTGAAAAATTAGCCCTCAATTGATCTGCAACTGCCTTTACTGAAGGCGTTGCGTCTGAGTTGGTGAGCATACCAATGGCATATTCGGGCAAATCAGGAAGGCCGCACTCTGGCCCAAGAGCAATAATAGGATCAACGCAGGCAGATATGGGTAAAGGAGCCACAGCTAAATCAGCTAAAATTCCGGCCCGTTGGCCGGATATATAGGCGCTTTTGAACGTCACCCGATAGTCCCTGCCCTGTTTTTCAAGGCCAGATAATCCCGCTTTACGCCAAACGCAACCTTCTTCCCAAACAGAGACAGGCAACGGGTTTTGTTCACACGCAATGCCACCTTTTAGGCCTGCCCAGGCAAGACCTTCACGGTATAAAATTTCAACATCCAGCCCTGCATAAATTGACGTTTCGCAAGTAACCAACACGATATCCAGCTTACCCACGCGATATTTCTGCGCCAGAGTATCTGAATTCTCAACGGTGACATCTACCTTTACGCCCGGATGGGTATCGTTGAAACGACACAGGACCGATGGCAAAAATTGTTCTGTTACATGATCAACAGCGCCAAGGCGGACAATTCCTGAAACATCAGGCGCGATAAATTTGGCAACAATCTCACGATTTAACGCTAATACACGGCGGGCATGGGCAACCAATATCTCGCCATCTTCGTTGAGCGTCACAGTTCGCGCAGCACGAACAAAGATTGGCCGTTTCAGCATTTCCTCAATTCTCTTCACCTGCATAGAAATCGCAGATGGAGTGCGATGAACCAGTTCTGCGGCGGTAGAAAAATTGCCGGTTTCAGATATTGCGACGATCGTTTTTAACAAATCAAGATCAAGCAGAGGTACCTGGGTCCCCGGTTTAAGACCTGTTTCAAATGAATTATGTGTGTTCATGGCCTCAACCGCTTCTATCAAATTTATTCACACCACAAGTAAAATCTATTCGTTTGATTGAAGCATTAAACACACCCATTGTCTACAGCAAGGGTTTTAGACGCGCTTTACCGAGTAACCAAAACCCAAAACTTTGCACAAGGAGACAGACAATGAACACCCAAGCAACACCAATCAAATGCAATGACTTTGTAGCCACCAATACAGTTTCAAATAATTTGGTTTCAGCGCTGATATCCAAATTTCGGCACCTGGTGAAAAGACGTTTGCAAGACTTTCGGCAATATAAAAGCAACAGAATCGACCGGCAGGCGTTTCAATCATTAGTGAGGCTTGATGACCGAGTGCTCGATGATATCGGGGTGACACGAGGCGATGTTATTTGGGCAAACAACCTTCCGCTGGCAATCAATGCAGCGCAAGAACTGAACAAAATTTCGAAAATCCGCCGACGCGGAGAAGGATAAAGCATCAGTTACAGCAGCCCCAAAAGGGCTGCTATAACTGTCAAAAACCTTAGGAAGAAAAACTTTCAAGCTCTTCTGTTTCTTCCACTTTCTCCACCTCGTCATCGCTAACGCGGAAGAAGATTGCATAAAGGGTCGGCGCCACAATCAATGTCAAAATGGTTGCGAAGCTCAAACCAAATATGATGACAACTGCCAGACTGCGGAAAAACGGGTCCCACAATAACGGCACGACCCCAAACACTGTGGTCATCACGCCCAAAGTAACCGGGCGCATACGACTGACCGATGCGTCAATCACCGCACTCATTCGCGCTTTCCCCTCGGCTATCTCCGTATCCGTTTGATCAATCAACACCAGTGCATTCTTGATCAACATACCCGTCAGGCTAAGCACGCCCAGAGTTGCCATGAACTCCATTGGAGTATTCATACCGATAAGGCCATAAATAACGCCGATCATCGCCAAAGGTACAATGAGGAAAATAATCAGCGGCTGCCGTACTGCATTGAATAGCAAAATCACAACTAGAATCATTGCACCAAATCCAAACGGCATGGTGGTTGCCAGTCCTTCGCTTGCATCCTTACTGTTACCGTATTCACCTCGCCATTCGAGATTATATCCATCCGGCAATTCAATGGCTTCAACATGTGGCCTGATGCTCGCAAACAATGCGCTTCCATCTACACCGGGGGCAGGATCTGCCTGAGCCGTAATTGCCAGCGCACGATTGAAGCGGTGCATATTTGCATTTTCAAGAACGATATCAAAACTATCTACGACCTGAGTGATTGGAACATAGCGCCCCGATGCCTTGCTGAATATCTGCACATTACGGATATCCTTTATATCATCGCGATCTTTCTCATTGGGTCTGAAAATGATTTGCAGCAATTCATCGCCCTCTCGGTACACTCCAATGGGGGCCCCATCAAAGAACGCGGCGATTGCCTTGGATATATCATTTTGCGATAGACCGACACGGCTGGCATTTTCTTCATTGATTTTGGGTCTTACGACCTTGATCATTTCATTCCAATCGTCTTTCACGGCGATTGCACCGGCCTTGCTGAGTACTGATTTGGTCTGTTCTGATAGTTCTCGCAACACGGTCGGGTCTGGACCGGTGAAGCGGGCTTCGATGATACTGCCACCGCCAGGACCCAGAATAAATTTCCAGACCTTGGTGACCGCACTTAGATAGTTGGCATCAACATAGGCTTGAACCTGAGGCAGTAATTCATCAACCAGATCGAACGAACTTACATCGACCAGAATCTGGGCATATGAAGAATTTGGGTCTTCGCTGGTATAGGTTAGCATGAACCGAATATGACCACCGCCAACGGACGTGTTTGCGCCGGTTACACCATCAAGAGTTCTCACCCATTTGCTGATCTCTTGAATATCAGCTGTCGTCTGATCGATGTTGGAACCTTCGGGCATTTTGTAATCAATGACGAATTGCGGCCGCGTGGAGGCTGGAAAGAACCCTTGTTTGACGGAAGAGAAACTGGCAAGCGCAGAGATAAACAGCACCACCACAAGCCCCATTGTAATCCACCTTCTACGCACGGCAAGCTCAAGCAATTTACGATAGGAAACCACGATAAAATTTTCTTTATTATCGGTGTTAGGGTTTTTCGGCGTTTTGAGCATCAAGGTGCAATAATAAGGCGTAAGCCAGATAGCGACCAGCCAGCTAAACATAAGCGCAATCATCATTGTCCAGAAAAGAGAACCAGCATATTCGCCGGTATTATCTGGCGAAAAACCAATTGGCGAGAAAGCAAGAAAGCCCACAATTGTACCGCCAAGTAACGGTATTTTTGTTTTTGAAACCACATCAATTGAAGCCGACGCAGGGCTTTCCCCAGCGTCCACACGCACCAATGTCCCTTCAACCACCACGATTGCATTATCAACCAGCATCCCCAGTGCGATGATCAACGCCCCCAATGAAATGCGCTGCATATCCAGCCCGTAGAGGTACATTCCAATCAACGTGCCAGCGACAGTGACCAACAAGATGCCGCCCATCAAAAGTCCGCTGCGAATTCCCATGAATACCAAAAGAGTCCCAACAACGATGATCAGCGCAAGGGCCACATTGGTAACAAAATCATTGACCGATGTACGAACGGAAATGGACTGATCAGAAATTGCAGCCAATTCTATGCCAAGCGGGCGCAGGTTTTCCAATTTAGCGATACGCGCGTTTACGGCATCTCCCGTATTCACCACATTGCCACCAATCGTAATTGATACGCCCAAACCAATCGCTGGTTTGCCATCACGAAATATCCGTTTTGCCGTTGGCTCTTTTAAACCTTTTCGAACAGTCGCAATATCTCTTAGTCGAAATGAACGACCTCCGGCTTTGTCGGTAATGACCAATTCTTCAATTTTTTTGAGGTCTGAAATTGCAGCAATAGGCCTGATGACCAAACGCTCTGAACCCGCATCTACACCGCCTGCAGAAGTGATCAGATTTTGCCCCTGAAGTACCTCAGCAACCTGATCAGAAGAAAGATTCAACGTAACCAGTTTTGCCAGGCTATATTCCACATAGATAACTTCTTCCGGCACGCCCACCAATTCAACCTTGGAAACGCCATCAACCAACACCAGTTCCTTCTGCAAAGTTTTGGCGTAATCGCGAATTTCTATCAGGGAAAACCCTTCCCCGGTAACCGCATAATAAAGCGCATACACATCACCAAAATCATCAAAAACGGTGATGGGGCCAGCGCCGGGCGGTAATTTATTGGCAATGTCGGACATTTTTGCACGCAGCTGAGTGAATTTTTGGCTGAGTTGCTCGCGTGACTTGCTGGAAGCAATGGTGAATTCAACGGTCACATTGGACATGCCAAAGGAGGAAACCGATTCCACTTCTTTCAAGCCCTGCAATTGCTGCGCAGCATTTTCAACTATCTCTGTAACCTCGTTAGCAACTTCGGCTGCACTGGCTCCAGAATAGGGAGTGATGATCTTCACCTGGCGAATGGTGAATTCCGGATCTTCGAAACGGGGCAATACCGTATAAGCTAGATAGCCTCCGACCAAAATTACTATAGACATCAACGCGCTAATCACGCGTTTTTCAATGGCAAATTGTGCAAAACTCATCGTATCACTCTCCGACAACAGTTATCGGTTTTACAGCCATGCCATCCTGCAAAGCGGATAATCCTGCGGTAACTACCAGATCACCCGTTTTAACCCCGCTGGTCACCAGAATGGTTGCACCAATTGCGTCTCCGGTAACTAATTTTTGTTTGGAAACCTTATTGCTGCCTGGATCAACAATCCATGCAAACGGCTTGCCATCAGCCGACGATGCAATTGCCGTGAGCGGGAGGTAAATTGCACCTCCATGACTTTGCTTGGCCTTAATGAAAATATCGCCGGTCATGCCCGGCAGTACAATTTCACCGTTCAGATCCTCAATGGTAACGCGCCCGCGAAAGGTCTGTGTCGCGGGGTCTGCCTGAGTTGAAAATTCATTGCGTATGGCCCCAAATTCCTTGCCTGGAATACTTTCAAACACAACTTTCAAATCAAAGCTCTTTACTCTTACAAGCTTGGCAACATCGGGCGAGGGAACATCAAATGTGGCATCCAATATTTTGAGATTCTGCAATACAGCAATCTTCTCTTTGGCTTGAATATTGGTGAAATTCTCGACTGTCCTGCTGGCAATAACGCCATCGAAAGGCGCGCGCAGGGTCGCATCGGATAGATTGTCTTTTGCAGATGATAATTGCGACTCTACCCCGCGAATTACGGCTGCATGCGCGGCTATATCTTCACTGCGGGCGCCTGCGCGCCCTTTAATCAGCGCTTGTCGTTTTGCTTCAAGTGTCGCGTCTGCGACCCGTCGAGCCGTAACATCCTGGTCCACTTTTGACTTGGCAACGATCCCTTTTTTGAAAAGTTCCTGAGTACGTTCAACTTGGAATTTTTCTGAATCGACCTGCGCCTGGGCTGCGGCAACATCGGCTTCCAGCGCGGCCAAATCCTCGTCCCGTGCACCGGATTTCAGTTCAGTCATTTTTTCCTGCGCCTGAGCTAGTTGACTTTCCATTTGCGTAATGGTCGCCTTGAAATCGCGAGTATCGAGTTGTGCAATAACATCGCCCTGCTTAACATTGATGCCATTTCGAATGGGCAATTCGACGATGCGGCCTGACACCCTGAATGAAAGATCAGCTTCCTGCGAAGGTAGTACCACGACAGAATACTTGCGCTCTAACGTCATTGCCGTTGGCTCGACGGTAATTATTTTAACCGGTCGAATAACTTCCTTTTCCCCATTAGCTTGGTCGTCACCATTGTTGCACCCTGTCAGCAAAACACTGAGGAGCAAAGGAACCATGAGGTGGAAAACAGATTTTTGTGATATCGACATAGTGTTCTCGCAATCCAGAAAGTAGCGCAATATAGGGGTGATCGGGTATTCAATCACGGTCGAATTAAATACAAAATCGTCTTTTGACCTGTAGCATACAATCAGAAAAGAACAACCGCACCCATACTTGAAATCAAGCAGTTAACAGACAAGTGTTATGGGAAATTGAGTTCAAAACGTGCAGTTTTGCAAGTTCTGATAGTTGTTTGTTTTGGAGTTTAGGCCTGGCTAAGTAGCTCCACCATGCAGACTCATGAAAGCAAATACGGCTATCGTAATTGGCCATAAAACAAAATGCTGTCATTATAAACGATGGAGCAATCTATACACCCAAAGGCTGAACCGAGTTTGCTCGACTTGGTTGAAAAACTAGACGTTTACCGCGCAAGGTCAATATTTTTACGTATTAAACTTGTTCGGCAAACGCCAGTAGGGAAAAGATTTCATTATTCCATTTGCATTTGGGATTGCCGCATCTCAATGCAAAAGAATAACTAGATTGAGATGTTAATATCCCGGTCGATCAAGGTATTAGACACGATTTCGATCACACTATGATCTATCTCAAACATCTTACGCATGGTCATGAGGGTATTTTCAGTGATTTCGGCAAAAACCGGCACCACCGCATGACCGTTAATTTTACTGGGCAATGCCAATGGTTTGACGATGAAACCCAGTTCCAGCTGTCTTGCTAGCAGGAACGGATGGTATTCAACCGTCAAAGCAGTAATTCCTGCCCTCAGGCAATATTCCACAAGACCTAAATAAAGCAGCCTTGTGACTTGACTGAAGGCATCCGGCCCTTCAATTTTATCGGGGACAACAGTGCAGCGCGTCCATTCAAAAATATCAGGGCCGAATGGGGCCGATTTTCCATTCAACAATTGCGGATATATGGTATCTAGCAAATGAGGTTTGGTTGTTGGTAGGAGCCTTGAATACCCCACCAACTTGCCATCTCTTAAGCAACATATATGAACTGCGTCAGGACCATCAAACTGATCAATTTCTCGGCCGTCCGGACGACGAATTTCATTCCATCCTAGGCGTTCAACGAAAAGCTTGTGGCGCATTCTATAAACCTGCTCCAGCAATTCATTGCTTTGCCCATTTTCGGATTCTTGAAATACCGTAATCATCCTTGGCCTCCTCGTTTTAGACAAGGACAGCAATACAATTTGGGGGGTGAGTCACAATACGGTATAAATACGGTATTGCTTTTTAAAAACGCAAATATTTCTGTGACTTACGATGTTGCACAGCAAAAAAACAGCTAAAAAGCTGCAAACAAAATGTAGAAAACGAAGGTATTTTAGTTAGATAACTTGAGCCTGGCAAGCAAGCGCAATTGCTGAAGCGCGGTTTACCACGTCCATTTTTTTGTACATTGAAGCCACATAGGAATCAATCGTACGTTGGGAAAGGCTCAGGATTTGGCTAATTTCCCAATTGGTTTTTCCAATTGAAATCCAGCGCAAACATTCAAACTCTCTAGGCGAGAGACCCATAACTTTCTTGATCGCGCTATTTTCAGACCCATTCTGCAATTCGCGAGTTCTGTTAAAAGCATATATGCCGATAATCAACAGAGCCATTTCATCTCTGGCACCCAACTCATATTTGTCGGTTCCAAATGAAATTCCGGACTGGGCACCCGAATAAGAATAAATCGGTATGGCAAAACCGTCATTCAAATTGAATTCGCGCGCCTCATTAAAAATTTTTGAAGAGATCGTTTTCTTGGGGACGGCTTTTATGGAATCCGACCAACGGAACGGATTAATGGTGTTGCGCAATGTGCTAATGACCACATCCTGATGGATATAATCATTACCCATATAGCGTAGAAACCATTCGTCTGGCCAGCCGTTAAGCAGGACGTTGGTTATCCCTGGATCATCTTTGTCACTTGGCAAACCACCCGACAGGAAACAGTTCATGCCGAACTGCTCACCAACGTCGTTGATGCATTGCACCATTTCTCCGACATCGGTGACCCGGTTGGCCTTGTCGACAAAATCCAGCGCTATTGTTTCTGCTCGAATAACCATTTCATGCCTTCGTTGACTAAATGAACTATCGTCCATTTGAAGCCTTCGATCCGTTAAAAACTAATCTCTACCCAAGCAATGTTCACACAAACAACGGTGATATTTCAATGAGTAGAGCCGAAATTCTCATATAAAAATATTCCGATGTTTAACCGCTCACTTACAACACTACAGTTATTTTTGCATAAAATCAAAAATTTTCTCCATTAAGTCATAGACTTAACAGGTTTACAGCATATCAGAGTATCGGTCGCATTTCCGTTGCAAAGAATTTCGCGCCCAACTTTAGATCAAAAAACCATAGGTAATTGCATTCAATTTATCTCAATTTGATAAATCCGCATTGCATTATCATGCAATATGGAACGCTGAATATCTTGCGAATACCCTGCAAGAGCTTTGCGGTGGGAGGTGACCAAAGATGAATAATCGGTCCATAATTTTTCAATCGGAAAATTGGAACCGAACAGGCAACGCTTTGCACCAAAAAGAGAAATTGTCTGGTCCACAACATCCTTGATATGATCGTCACTATTCTCATGAATGAAAGTGCCAAAGCCTGAAAGCTTGCTGACCACGTTCGGGCAATCAGCAAGTTGCTTCATCCCTTCAAGCCAAAGCGCACGGCCTTCGGTGGATAAATCTTCGAGCATTCCTGAATGCTGAAGGATAAAGGTGATATCTGGAAAATCTTTGGCCATTGCAGCACCATCGGCCATTTGCGACGCAAAAAGCTGCAAATCGAATGACCAGCCATAATCTTGCAACAGTGCCAGGTTTTTACGGAATAACGGCAGGTTCATCTGGTCTGGTGCACTTGCAAAACGGTACATCTCAATTTCGTGCCAGTGCAATTGCATACGAATACCGCGCATACGCGAAAACGCAGATTGCGCCTTCAGCATTTGCGGCGCGTCTTCCGATAGCAAATTCACATAGCCAACAATCACATTGGGAAGGCCTGCCTCCTCGGCAACGCTGTCTACCCAGCGTACTTCATCCAGTTCCTTTTGCTGATCCCAATTGACCTGCACATAAACCGATCCAACCACGTTGGAAGCAGAGATATCATCCTTGAATTCAGTCACCGGATAATCCCGGCGAATGGCCTCATAAGGTCCGAAAATTCTGGGTGCCATTGACCCGCGTAACCAGGGTAAATCCTGTTGGCGCCAAATGTGGTGATGGGCATCGATAATCGGGATCATGAAAATTCCTCGCCTGAATTACAATTCCGCGCAAATAAGGCGCGTGAAGTTGTAACCAGTGTGAGCAATTTTCACAAAGCGTCAATTGATGCAGAAGGAAATGGCTCAGTTTATCAGCATCAAAATGCTGAAATTACAGCCAAACATTCAATTATAATTGTCAAATCAGTGGCTTGAACAATTATCGCAAAACCAGCACAGAGCATTTCGAGTGGCGAACCACCTGCCCTGCAACCGAACCCAACAAATAATCCGTAATGCCCGGTTGATGAGAAGCAATCACGATCAAATCAGTTCCGCTTTCCTTCGCTTCAGCAAGAATTTCATGGAAAGGGTTTCCCTGCCTCACTTTGATTTTTGTCGTTTCCGGCAAATTATAGTTCTCAATAAGGTTCTGCAGATGCGCTTTTGAATCCGTGATAGCCTTATCGTCCAAATCCGAAGGCATCTCCGCTCTCACATAGGCAGGAATCTCCTGAACCACATGTAGCAAAGTTATATCGCCGCCCTTGTTACCAAACATTTCTCTTGCTTGATTAATCATCGTGGCACCGCGCTCAGCATGTGCCATATCGATAGGGACCAGAATATTCTTGATCATTTTTATCTCCAGTTTTCTACATTTCAACTTAAGAATGGGAGATTGTGCCTGCATTGATTTGGATCAAGCATGAACCAAGCGAATACCGGTTGAAACCATTGGCAAAATACGTTCATGGTAGGCAAATAATGCGGCGAGTAAATTTGGAAGCGATAACATGACGAACACCCTGTTTGACGGCCTGTTTCATGCCGTTGATACCGGCAAAAAACTGGCTGATCTTGAAGATGGTCGCACCTACTCATACCAGGATGCACTGGACGTCTCAGCACGGTTTGCCAATGCAATCATTGCGCTCGGAGTGAAGCCTGGAGACAGGGTTGCGGTACAAGTGCCAAAATCCATTGAAGCAGTAATGCTATATCTGGCATGTGTTCGCGCTGGTGCTGTTTTTCTACCCTTGAATACCGGTTACACACCAAATGAGGTAGATTATTTCCTCGGCAATGCCTGCCCTCATTTGTTTATATGCGACCCCGCCAAGCGCGAAGAACTTGCACCCGTGGCAAAACAAAATGGTGCGAAGCTAGAAACGCTGGGAGTGTGGACAAGCGAAGATACCAGTGCTGGCACTCTTTCGAACCTAGCCCTCAAAGCCTCCACACAGTTTCAAAATATCGCGCGCGCGCCCGAAGATTTAGCCGCCATTTTATATACCTCTGGCACCACAGGGCGCTCAAAAGGCGCAATGTTGACCCATGCGAATTTATTGTCCAATGCGCAAACTCTGGTCGAGCTCTGGCGCTTTACCAGCGGTGATGTGTTGCTGCACGCCCTTCCGATATTCCATACTCACGGGCTATTTGTAGCGCTCAACGTAGTAATTCTATCCAGATCATCCATGATTTTTGTATCCGCTTTCAAAACGGATGTAATGCTTGAACATCTACCCGCTTCGACTGCCATGATGGGCGTACCAACATTTTATACCCGGCTGTTACAGGATCAACGCTTCACTAAGGAACTGGTCTCCCATATGCGCCTCTTTGTTTCAGGCAGTGCACCACTATTGGCCGAAACCCATGAACAATTTGAAGCACGTACCGGCCACCGCGTGTTGGAACGTTACGGCATGACTGAAACCAATATGACCACATCAAACCCCTATGACGGCGAACGCCGTGCGGGCACTGTGGGTTTTCCTTTGCCGGGCGTTTCACTCAAAATTACCGATCCGGATACTGGTAAAGAGCTTGAAAAAGGTCAAATCGGCATGATTGAGGTGAAGGGCCCCAATGTCTTTTCAGGCTATTGGAAAATGCCTGAAAAAACTGCCGAAGAGTTCCGCGCCGACGGCTTTTTCATCACGGGTGATCTTGGGGTACTAGATAATGAAAATTATGTCCAAATCGTTGGACGCACCAAGGATTTGATCATCTCTGGCGGCTTCAATATCTATCCCAAAGAAATTGAATTGATACTCGATGAATTGGATCAGATCGTTGAATCAGCTGTTGTCGGTGTCCCGCATCCAGATTTTGGCGAAGCGGTGGTTGGCGTCATCGTCGCAACAGATCCAGATAATTTTGATGAAGCCGAAGTGCTTGAGATATTGAAACCCAAAATCTCCCGTTTCAAACAACCAAAAATCCTGCATGTGGTGGAAGAATTACCACGAAACACAATGGGGAAAGTTCAAAAGAACAGCCTGCGCGACCTGCTAAAAGATAGTTTCGCTTAAGCCCTAGCGGTCGCTTGTTTCCCAATCTGGATTAATCCAGGGTTCCATATTCGATTTCGGCAACGGATTTTTTCCCAATATGTGATCGGCAGCCTTTTCACCCACCATGATTGAGGGTCCGTTGAGATTGCCATTGGTAATTCGGGGAAAGATTGAACTGTCAACCACCCGCAGCCCTTCAACCCCAATGACCCTACATTCAGGATCAACCACCGCGCTTTCATCATCTGCCCGCCCCATTTTGCAGGTTCCGCAAGGATGATAGGCGCTTTCAGCGTGATGGCGAATATGTTCATCCAACTCGCTATCTGATTGCAAATTACGACCGGGTGAGATTTCCTCACCCCGGAATGGATCAAAAGCGCTCTGGTCAAAAATTTCCCGCGTCAAACGAATGCAATGCCTGAAATCTGCCATATCTTGCTCATGGGATAGATAATTAAACCGGATTTCCGGAGCAGCCTTCGGATCACTCGATCTCAATTGCACCGATCCGCGAGATTTTGAACGCATAGGCCCTACATGGGCCTGAAAACCATGGGTATCCGCTGCAGCTTTGCCATCATAGCGGATAGCAGCTGGCAAAAAGTGATATTGAATATCCGGATATTTAACCCCCGCCGCTGAGCGCAGGAACGCAGCTGCTTCAAAGTGATTGGTTGCTCCATCCCCTGTTTTAAAAAACAACCATCTGGCACCAATCATTGCTTTGGAAAACAGATTAAGTTTTGAATAAAGCGTAATCG
Organism: Rhizobiaceae bacterium; assembly: GCA_016763155.1. Classification (GTDB taxonomy): domain Bacteria; phylum Pseudomonadota; class Alphaproteobacteria; order Rhizobiales; family Rhizobiaceae. Next base: position 5,341 of record JAESUH010000131.1, on the reverse strand, counting down.
GCTGCAAGCATTCCTGCTGGACATAGAGCTCCATGTGATCTTGCAAATTCTGCCCGACACCTGGTCGGTCAACAAGCACTTCAATGCAATTTTCTTTCAAATGCTCAGCGGGTCCAATCCCCGATAGCATTAGTAATTTTGGAGAATTAAATGAGGAAGCGGCAAGGATAACTTCCTTGCTAGCGTGCACAATTTTTTTGCGCCCACCCTGCAGAATTTCAACACCAATTGCTCTCTTGCCATCAAAAATGATTTTCTGAGCAAGCCCACGCACGATGGAGAGGTTTTTGCGTTTTAACGCAGGTTTCAAATAGGCGTTGGCAGCAGACCAGCGGCGACCTTTCCAGATGGTTTGTTCCATCACGGAAAAACCTTCCTGCTTGGAACCGTTATAATCTGGCGTGAATTCAAACCCCGCCTGTTGCCCCGCTTCTACAAACGCTCTGAACAATGGGTTTTCCTGAGCGCCTCGAATCACATGCAACGGGCCATCAGTTCCCCGCACGCCCTGTTCGCCGCCGTGGGAATGTTCCATCCGCTGGAAATAGGGCAACACATCGCCATAGCTCCAGCCGGTAGCGCCACTATCGGCCCAATGATCGAAATCACAGGCATGACCACGCACATAAACCATGCCATTAATTGAAGACGAGCCACCAATAACCTTGCCACGCGGGGCAGCAAGCGTGCGGCCACCAAGGCCGGGTTCTGGTTCGCTCTTATATCCCCAATCATAGAGGCTCATGTTCAACGGATAAGAAAGTGCTGCTGGCATCTGGATGAGTGGACCAATATCGCTCCCCCCATATTCAATGACAATGACGGAATAGCGCCCGTCTTCCGATAGACGCGCTGCAAGGGCACTTCCGGCTGATCCGGAACCAATGATGATGTAATCTGCTTTCATAATATCTGCGAACTTATCTCCGCCGCAAATTAAGTAAAGTTGAAATCACGGCGTATACATCACCAAAAGCGAAATTTTTGATTTTATGATAGAAATTATTGGCAAAGAATGCCGGGAATATACTTATTCCCCTTTGACAAAGCAGTGTCGCCCATGGTGAGCTTGAAACAGGAAGATAATAGACAGGGCTAACCCTGATCAATAATTAAATACCTTGGGAGTGAAACATATGAATATCAAACTCGCGCATATTGCTTTTGCCGCTGCGACCGTGTTTGCCAGCCCTGCTTTGGCCGCTGATGAATGTTCGACAGTACGGTTTTCCGATGTTGGATGGACCGACATCACCGCGACAACGGCTGCAACAACGTTCGTGTTGAAATCCCTTGGTTATAAAACCGACATCAAGATTTTGTCGGTACCTGTGACTTATACCTCCCTGAAAAACAACGACATTGATGTATTCCTCGGCAATTGGATGCCGACCATGGAAGCAGACATCAAGCCTTACCGTGAAGATGGATCAGTTGAAACCGTTGGCGCTAATCTGGAAGGTGCGAAATACACCCTCTCCGTCAACAAAATTGCTGCGGCTCTGGGCATCAAGAGTTTTGCTGATATCGCCAAGCACAAGGATGCATTGGGCGGAAAAATTTACGGCATTGAACCCGGCAATGATGGCAACCGAATCATTTTATCAATGATCGAAAAAGATGCATTTGGCCTCAAGGGCTTCAAGGTTGCAGAATCTTCCGAACAAGGCATGCTGGCGCAGGTTGCGCGTACCGTAAAACGGGGCGAGCCAATCGTATTCCTCGGCTGGGAACCACATCCGATGAACGCCAATTTTGAGATGTCCTATCTAACCGGTGGTGACGACTATTTTGGACCCAATCTGGGTGGCGCAACAATTTATACCAATGTTCGCAAGGGCTATACCGATGAATGCAAAAATACCGGCATGTTGCTAAAGAATTTGAAATTCACCCTCGCCATGGAAAATGAAATCATGGGTTCTATTCTTAATGATGGCGAAGAGCCAGAAGATGCAGCTGTCAAATGGCTTAAAGGCAATGCTGGCGTGCTGGATGCCTGGCTTTCTGGCGTTACCACCATGGACGGTGGCGATGGCCTGGCAGCAGTCAAAAAAGCACTTGGCATGTAATTTTGAAATCTAAGGGTCGGATCAGTCCGACCCTTTTCATTTCAAATTTGATCCGGCATGGAATTTATAACCGAGAATAAAATCCCCATCGGTAAATGGGCGAAATACGGGGTGGACTGGCTCACAGATAATGCCAGCCTGTTTTTTGATGCGATCGCCTACGGGCTGGAAAATGTCATCATGGCATTCCTATGGTGCCTGCAAACCCCTCACCCATTGGTAATCGTTGCACTCACTACCCTGCTTGCATGGGTGGTAAAACGAAACTTCACTTTCCCGCTATTCGTTGCCTGCGCTTTGCTATTGATTATCAATCAAGGCTATTGGGAAGAAACGACAGAAACTCTCTCACTGGTCATTTCAGCTTCGGTGGTTTGCATGATTGTTGGGGTTCCAACCGGTGTATTGGCCGCCCATAACTCCAGATTTTCAGCATTCCTGCGGCCAATTCTCGATCTGATGCAAACCATTCCAACCTTTGTGTATTTGATCCCTGCCTTGATATTGTTCGGTCTGGGCATGGTGCCAGGATTGATTGCAACCTTCATATTTGCTGTTCCTGCCTCCGTGCGACTGACGGAACTTGGGGTCAGATCCACTCCGCGCCCATTGATTGAAGCCGGACTGGCCTTTGGCGCAACGCCGAACCAATTGCTATGGAAGGTGGAATTGCCTTATGCACTGCCAAACATCATGGCAGGGCTCACCCAGACCATCATGCTTTCCCTCTCCATGGTGGTAATTGCCGCACTGGTCGGGGCAGACGGTTTGGGCGTACCAACGCTGCGCGCGCTCAACACTGTGAACATCGCCAAGGGATTTGAAGTTGGCATTGCCATCGTGCTGATAGCCATAGTGCTTGATCGCTTTTTGCGCACAGACAGCGAAAGCGGGCAAAACTGATGGCAGAAATAGCAGTACGTTTTCGCGATGTGGATATCGTTTTTGGCAGCAAGCCAAAATCGGCGCTCCCCCTGATTGATGCGGGTAAGAACCGTGCGGAAATTCAGGAAGAAACCGGCCAGATATTAGGCGTGGCAGGCGCCACACTGGATGTTGAAGTTGGTGAAACGCTGGTTTTAATGGGGCTTTCCGGCTCAGGAAAATCCACGCTGCTGCGCGCAGTAAATGGACTTAACCCGCTCATTCGCGGTTCCGTGGAAGTAAGCTGCGAAGGGCAAACACTGTCGCCTGCAAATTGCAGCAAACAGGAATTGCGCCAATTGCGGTTAAACTGGGTTTCCATGGTGTTTCAGCAATTTGCCCTTTTGCCCTGGCGAACAGTAGCCGAGAATGTGGGGTTTGGTCTGGAACTCGCCGGCCTGCAAAAAGATGAGATTGCGGAGAAAATCACAGAACAATTGGAACTCGTTGGCCTTTCCGACTGGGGAGATAAAAAGGTCGAAGAACTTTCAGGCGGTATGCAACAACGCGTTGGCCTAGCCCGTGCATTCGTCACCGAAGCTCCCATATTGTTGATGGATGAACCCTATTCGGCACTTGATCCGCTAATCCGTTCCCGCTTGCAGGACGAGTTGATCGATCTGCAAACAAGATTGAAACGCACCATTATTTTCGTTAGCCACGATCTGGATGAAGCCATAAAAATTGGCAATAGAATTGCAATCATGGATGGCGGGCGCATCATTCAGGTGGGTACGGCACAGGAAATATTGAACAACCCGGCCAATGAATATGTGGCTGATTTTGTGGCTCACATGAACCCGCTGGCTGTATTGCGGGCCGAAGACGCAATGCGCGCCACCACAAAGATTGGCAAGGGCGATAAATCAGCCCCTCTTGCCGAGCGAACAGCATCGCTAAGAGAAATTATGGCCATGCAGCTGGAAAGCGACATGGCAGTCTACGTGAAGGATGAGACAGGCATTTGTGGCATCATCGAAGCTGCAGATATCCACCGTGCCTTGTTGCGCAATAAAGCTAACTGAGGGGCAATATCACCTTGATGGTTGAGCGATGTTCGCTACTTGGCGATAGTTCCGCCCTGCCCCCATGGGCTTCTGCAATCTGGCGAATGAGCGGCAAACCCAAACCAAAACCTTTAATATTTTGCTTGTCGGAAGCGCGGTAAAAGGGTTGAAACACCTTTTCGCGGGCCTCTTCAGCAATACCATTGCCTTCATCACTAACGCTCAAAACCACTTCCTTGGCATTGGTCGATAAAGACACACTTACCGGCGGAGTGCCGTGTTTATAGGCGTTATCCAGCATGTTTCTGATCATCCTTTGCAGCAATCGTGCATCGCCGGAAATTTCAGGACAAGAACCCGAAAATGTGCAGTCCTGATAGCGGGCGCATTCCTCGGCAGCCAAAGCCACAAGGTCGATGTCCGGAGATATCTCGGCATGATTGCCGGAATCAAGGCGGCTCATCAGCAGAATTTCATCAATCAGCGTATCAAGTTCAGCAATATCTTGTTCAATCGCCTCGCTTCGTGCCGGATTTGGCCCCTCTTTCAGCATCTCGCAACCAAGACGAATGCGTGAAAGCGGCGTGCGCAATTCATGCGAGGCATTAGCCAACAGCATTCGGTGCGCCTCGACAAGGTTTTCAATTTTCTCGGTGGCCTCATTGAAACTCTGTGCAAGTCCAGCCACCTCATCATTTCCTTCAACCTTTATGCGGGCGGAAAGATCACCGGAGCCAATGCGTTCAACCCCCTTTTGCAAACGCTCTAACCTTCCAGTCAATCGCCGCACAAATGGGTAGGCGACCAGGCCAATGACCAGCGCAATACCACCCAGATAAATCACTATGGTAATCAATGGGTTGTGGCCGCGACGACGCTTGAATTTGGCAACCAGCGAGCGCCCGTCCGGCAGGGGAATTTGCCAATAAGGGCCATGGCGATCTCTACGCCATCCTCCAGAACCGGCATCATCTCGATGCAATTTTACCTGTTTTCCAGCAGCCGCAATCAGGTTTTTATCTTTGTCATAAAGGCTAACATCAATGTTTAATTTTTCCTTTAGGCGGAAAATGGCCTCTCTCTGATCTTCAATTGGCGCGGTTGCTGGAGGCAGGGCAAGCTCGGCAAATTTGCCAACCATCGTGAACATGCCACGATCAAACTGATCCCGGCCAAAAATATTCCATAACAACCCGGATAGAATAACGACCATCACCAGACTGGCGATAATCGTAAAGTAAATTTGCAGATAGAGCCGACTTTTCACACGCTTAATCCTGCTCACGAGCAAAGACATATCCGGCACCGCGAACAGTAATTAGCCGACGCGGGTGTTTT
>JAESUH010000130.1 GCA_016763155.1 Rhizobiaceae bacterium | reverse complement strand
CCCGTTCCTGCACCGGTTCGCGATTGATCGTATCTGAAAGCAATTGCCAATATTTCATGCCAACCGGGGATGCACCCATCCAGTCTTTGCCCTTTGGCATAATTATTTTTCTTGGCTGTGGGTTATCCGCTTGGGAAAAAGGATAGACTTTGACTTGCTGAAGAAGCTTTTTCTTTTCCTCACGGTCCTCCGGCATCAGCCGAATGCCTAGAAGGATGCCATTGGTTGGTGATTGAAATACCTTGTAACCTTCAGCCTTTGGTAGGGGCTGACCGGGGCCGACAAAAAGGTATTTTCGGGCTCCGTAATAGCAGTGATACAGCGATTACTGCCGCGTAAGCATCATCTCGGACTTCTCGGTGTACACCCTCTTAATGTGTACTGGCGATATCAATATCCCGAATGATTTGACCGAACTGATCGGCCACTTGCGCACCATCGCTCAACACTTTTGACTGCTCGAGAGTCAAAGTTGAACGATCGCGCACAACCCATTCACCATTGATCATGACATCGCATATATCGGAAGCATTTGCTGAGAATACCAAGGCTGCGTAAATATCATATATTGGTGTCATATGCGGTGCCTGCTTAGATACGCGAATCAGATCAGCGCACTTGCCGACTTCCAAAGATCCTATTTTTTCATCTAGGCCCAAAACCTTTGCAGCTTCTAGCGTTGCCATTTTGACGACTTCGCGCGCGGGTAAGCACCCACGGCTTCCTCCCAGCAATTTTGCAAACATTGATGCCGGAGCCATTTGTGCGAATATATCAAGTGTGTTGCCGCTCATAGGACCATCGGTTGCCAGCCCAACCGCGAGGCCTTTTTCGCGCATCGCTTCAACCGGTGCGATGCCTCTTCCAGCTTTCGCGTTTGATCGGGCGTTATGGGCGACCGTGATGCCCCGTTCTGATAACAGCTCGATTTCATCTGGTTCCAATTCAAGGCAATGCGCCATGATTGCTCCGGGTTGGAGCAGCCCAGCTCTGTCTGCTAGCTCGACCGGGCGACAATTATGGTTCTCTGCGCACCATGCCATTTCAGATTTCATCTCCGCTAAATGCATTTGAATGCGCACATCTGGATTGTCGGATGCGTATTGCGCAACGCGTTCCATAATCACTGGGCCTGTTGAATAGGGCGCGTGCGGCGCAATCGATGCAATTATCCGATCATGGTCGCGGAACTCATCGTGCAAGGCATCAACAAGTGCGAAGCCTTCATCGAAATTTTTATGATCGGGCGGATTAAAATCAGCGAGCGATTGCCCAACAACGCCTCTCATACCGGCAACATCGAGAACCCGTCCGACCTCTTGCTCAAAATAGTACATATCTGCTGTGGCCGTTACTCCGCCTAAAAGCATTTCGAGGGCGGCAAGTTGCGCGCCCACACGCACAACTTCCGGAGAAACGGCCTCACGTTCTAGAGGAAGAATATAACGAAAAAGCCGGTCATCAACATCTTCACCCAGACCGCGAAACATCGTCATCGACATATGACAATGAGTATTGATCATTCCAGGCATCACCAAATCGCCACCAGCATCAATGACACTATCCACAGGCTTGGCGAGGTCTGAATATTCCCCTGCCCCCAGCTCCGAAATCAATTTACCCTCCAGGATAATCCAGCCCTGCTCATATTCATCGAGATCAGGGTTCATTGTGAGGATGTGGGCATTTTTAATAAGAGTGCGCATCGCTTTGGACCTTCCAGCTCCATCCGCAATAAGGGGATTCGGCAAGAATTGCTATGAGCTTGACATTCCGCCCATATTCTTGATTAATCGTTTAATCATCATAGGGGTATGATCTTGGTAAATCAAAAGCAAATTGCTCGTGAGCTTGGAATATCTATTGCAACCGTCTCCAATGCCTTAACGGGCAAGGGACGTGTTTCTGCGGATGTGATCCAGCTTGTGACCGCAAGAGCCGAGGAACTTGAATATTTTCCAAGTGCCGCAGGTCGTGCACTTAAAACCGGGCGCAGCGGTATTCTTGGGCTGGTTATTCCCGATATCACGCATCCTGTGTTCCCGGATTTCGCCCACGGCGTCGAGACGGAAGCTGAAAAATGCGGCTATGGCATTCTGATTGCCGATAGTCGTGGCACCGAGGCCGGGCAAAAAACTGCAATTGATCAGCTTATCCAGCGCGGTGTCGACGGTATCATTATCATCCCGACGCGCAGCAGTAATCCGAACACTTCCAAAGTGCCTACAGCCATTGTCAGCACACCAACCGACCCCAAGAGTAATGTTGCTGCCAACCATCGCCAAGGTGGTCAACTGTCTGCACAAACCCTTTTTGATCTGGGTCACCGCAATTTCCTTCTGATTGGTGAAGATCCAATGTCCCCGGTTCAAAACGAACGAATCGACGGGATGAAAGATATTTTAGATGGAGCCGCGAAATTTGAAATTTATTGGGCGAATGAGGAATTTCCTGATCTGGTTCTCAAAGCAAAAGAGGGAGTGACCGCCTGTCTGGCAGTATCCGATTTACTAGCCCTTCGCGTCATCACCGAAGCAGGCAGGCTGGGCGTTCGATGCCCGGATGCATTAAGCGTCATTGGATTTGATAATTTGCCTCTGGGCACAGCGGTGCGCCCGACATTATCAACCATCATGCCAGACACAACGGAACTTGCACGACGTGCCGTAGGTTATTTGAACTCAGCCATTCGCCAAGACAGCGACCAGCCTTCATCAAGCGTGGTGGAGATGGGAATCATTCTACGTGAATCAACACAAAAAATCACACAGCCAACACAACAAGGAGATTGATATGAAACGAATTTTAGCCCTAGGCACGGCGCTTGCCCTCATGGCCGGTGCAGCAAGTGCCGCTGACAAGAAGCTGACAATTTCTGTCTATTCGTTTGGAACCGATGCCATGACGGAAGCAGTTTTTGACCCATTTGAAAAAGTTTGTGGCTGCGAAGTTGTGGTCGAGACAGGAAGAAGCGTCGAGCGGATGGCCAAGATCGAGGCCAATGCCAGCAACCCTATTATCGATGTTGCAGTGATGTCATCACATGATGCACTTGCTCTGGCTCGAAAGGGATTGCTTCAGTCACTTGATGTTTCAAAAATTCCTAGCCATGCAGACCTCTACGAATCTGCGAAAGACCCAATCGGCGATAACTTCGCTATTGGTTATGGGTTCTACGCGACATCCATCGTTTATCGCTCAGATTTGGTTGAAATCGACAGCTGGGCCGACCTGCTTTCCGATAAATTGAAAGGCCGTGTTGCTCTGCCAAATATTACAGGCACACAGGGACCGTTGACCTTGCATATGCTTGGCGAGGCAATGGGTGGCGATGATATCAAATTCACCAAAACAATCGATGCCGTTGGCGCGCACGCAAAAGACATCGTGACTTTCTACGGTCGTTCTTCAGCACTGGTTCAGTTGATGCTGCAAGAAGAAGTTATCGCTGCACCAATCGGGCGTTTCGCATGGAGCCGTTTTTCAGGCGCCAAGCTTCCATTCAAATGGGCAGAGCCAAAAGAAGGCCAAACCGGTGGCATGAACGTAATGCTTATGACCAAGGGTAATGGCAATGAAGAACTTGCCTATCAGTTCATGAATTACTGGCTTTCAACTGAAGTCCAGACCCGGGTTGCAGAAATGAAACTGGATAGCCCGGCCAATGCTAAAGTTGTCGTCAGCGATGAGATTGCTGAAAGCCTGACATATGGCGCAGACCTCATCAACTCACTGAAGATGCTTGATCCCGCCGCTATCATCGATAACCGCGATGCATGGCTTAAACGCTGGAACGAAAAAGTCGTTAATTAAAACACGATTTGCGGGCAACGTTTCATGCGCTGCCCGCAACAATATTAGGAGTTGTTTTCATGTTTCAAAACAATAGGGAGGGATTGGCGCTTGTCTTACCGGCGGCCATTTTTACCACTCTTCTGTTCCTGCTTCCTGTTGGGTTTTTGCTGTCTGAAGCTTTCCAAATAGATGGCCATTTTTCAATACAAGGTTATATCGATTTTGCGTCGAGCCCTCTCAATCAAAGGGTCTTTCTGCGCACATTAAAATTGGGTTTTCTGGTAGCACTGACTAGTGCGATCATCGGATATGCCTGCGCATTTTGCATCGTAAACCTAGATGGAAAACATCGTGGCCGGGTGTTTGGCCTTGTTATTCTACCCCTGATGATATCGCCAGTTGCACGTACTTATGCCTGGATCGTAATCCTGGGTCGCACGGGAATTGTGAACGACGCAATTTTAGGGCTTGGCCTTAGCGATACCCCAATCCGCATTCTCTTCACAGAAACCGCCGTCTTCATCGGCCTGTTGCAATTATTCTTGCCGCTGATGATCATCTCTTTGGTAAGTGCTATGGAAAACCTGCCAAAAGATGTGATCTCCGCTGCGCGTGTTCTGGGTGCAAGCTGGTTTCATGTGTTCACGAAAATTATCCTTCCTTTGACCAAGGATGGTTTGGTCATCGGTGGAACCCTCGTGTTTACCGGCTCACTGACAGCCTATATTACCCCAGCAATTTTGGGCGGTTCAAAAGTGCTGATGTTGGAAACTCTCCTTTAT
>JAESUH010000129.1 GCA_016763155.1 Rhizobiaceae bacterium | reverse complement strand
TGATCCGGTCCAACAGGCAGCGGATGAAGTTTCAGCAGAACTTGCCAAGCGTATTGCTCGGAAATAGCGGTCGAATTAGCTGCCATAAAAATTGAAGTGGTGTGTGGCAATCCCATCCGTAGATACAATGTTTGCAGGTGACTTGGGCATGCACCGGTTTCTCGGCACTAACGGCCCAAAGTAACCGTTCAGGTAAACGCGAATGCCACGGGTCAACTTCCAGGAAGCAGCCATTGGCTTGGAGTCATATCGTGGAAGACGTTAACGCAATATGAGGTGCGATCAAATTCCGAGGTTAGCTAGAGCCAGATCAAGCACCTGTAGATGGACCCTGTGCTACCACTATTCATGGCTGGATCAAGGTTTCACTTCTCTGGAGATGCAAAAAGGCCAGGCACATGACCGTAACCTACAAAAATCGCAGTTAACTCAAATTAACAATTGGGCAATCGGGGCCTTCTATACATGGCAAAGCGCATCGGAGTCATTAGATATTTACGATATTGGCATTGACGAAGATATCGCCCCCATCAATGCGAGGTCTTGAATTGCGAAAAATCCTGCGCCGGGCGCGAACCTGCTTGCGTACTATTACCCGTCCACCTGGAGCGGTCAGGAAGATGTGTCCACCGGATTTGGTCACGCCGATGGCGTTGTTTGAGCCACCCTTATTGCCAGCTAAAACGTAGATATTGCCCCCATTGGTCCGCAACTCCACCTTGGCTGCAGCAATCATGCCCTGTTCGGTGATTGAAGAATTGGCATCCCCAATCTTCACGCTCGGTAATCAATGCCGCCGTGCCATTCGGCGCGGGGATACTGCCGCCGGTCTCGATCACCCCGTTCTTGCCTATAATTACCCCATTACGATTGATCAGGAATACAGACCCGGTGGCTGTCAGACGACCATTGATGGTGGAGATATTATTCCCCGTCACCCGGTTCTGCATTGCCCCCGAACCATTCTGGAAATTCACCGAGTGATTATTACCGACAGAAAACCTGTCCCCCGGAAGGCAAATTTCCGGTGTAAACAAACGAATGCGAAAGCGTAGTTGTGGCTAACAAATTACCCAAGAACGCGCAAAAAAGTTGTTTTGGTATAAAACTACTCAAAACACATCCCCCGCAAAGGATACCATACTCACAATATATTCAGTAAAACTCTGTTAACTAACAATAATATTGGCTTCTGACGTGAAACTGACAAATGTGATTGATTTATTGGCGGGGTCAGATAGGTCTGTATATGTTTGGAATCATACATATGGTGCAGTTTTTTGAGAAATTTCAGACAATAACGGTAGATTTAACCTGATAGGCACCTCATTACGGGTTGTTATAGGCCATTCCTCATGTATGAATCCATACATATACACTGGAACTTGTGGGTGCTATATCAAGTTATATTCAAAATTTAAGCGTGATCTGCACCATGCCACACCCAATACTGATCATCGAAGACCGTGCAGAAATTGCTGCGCGGATAAGGGATGCCGTTACCAAGCATGACGATTTGGAGGTGGTTGGTTCTGCAAGCACGGTGAGCCAGGGGCTGGAATTGCTCGGCGATCTGCAACCACGAGTGGTTCTGATCGATCTCGGTCTGCCGGATGGATCGGGCGTTGATGTTATCCGTGCTGTGGCCCAAGCAGATTGGGATTGTGATGCGCTGGTGATCAGTATTTTTGGGGATGAGGCCCGGGTCATTGAAGCCATTCAGGCAGGTGCAAAAGGGTATGTTCTAAAAAGCGGCGGACTGACCAGCGTGTGCGATGATATTCTGGCCGTGATCGATGGGGGCAGCCCGATCAGTCCGTCCATCGCGCGACATCTGCTAACCATGGTAAAGCGTCAGGCTGTTTCTGAAACTGCTCCAGAGTTTGAACTCACAGGCAGGGAAATTGAAATTCTGCGTGCCGTTGCCCAAGGTTATAAACGAAGAGAGATTGGCCTCCAGCTTGATATATCTACGGGGACAGTGGGCAATCACATCAATAGCATTTACCGGAAATTGAATGTTGGTTCGAACATTCAGGCCGTAGTGCAGGCGACGAAGATGGGACTGCTGTGAGTAAGCAGAACTGTGTCACGATGGTGGCAATGGCGCTCTGGGTGCTGTTCCTGACTTCGCTGATTTACTTCTCAAATTTTGGACAAATTTCGCCGATCGAGGGCAGCAAACTGATCACCAGCGGCGAATTATGTTCTGATCACAATTGCGTCCAACGTGCAAAAATCACATTGCCTTATTTCGTGCCTATGCGGTACGCGACCGCCAATACGAAGCTCTATATGCAATTTCAGTTTGAAATGGAAATGCCACCTGAGCAGATCCAAGCCGTATATTTACCGAAAATATCTGACAATATAGCTATTACCTTAAACGGTACCGAAATCAGACGACCCAGGCTGGGCGGGCGAATGTGGAACCATCCCATATTATCTCAAATATCAAATAATTTGCTGCGTGTCGGACAAAACCGGATAGACATTGTTCTTACCGGGCCGCCACAGCAGGGGGTGAGTATATTCCCTTTTTATGTCGGCTCGCTGTCGACATTGGAGCCAGTAAAAAACTTCCGCACATCAATCGGTATTGGTGTCACGCGGTTTAGTTTGGGCCTTATGGCCATTTTATTTGTGGTTATTGGAGGCGTCTGGGTGGCACGTCGTGATGACCCGATATTTTTATGGCTCAGCTTGTCATGCTTCAGCGCTTGCATCTTTCTGGCACATTATGGATATGATATCTCATACTTTCCATATAAATACTGGACCCTGTCATGGGCAGTTTCAATTTACCTGTATGTGTTTTTCATCATGAAATTCATCAACAGATTCCTGGAGTTGCCGAAACTGCCTTTGGAAAAATTCTATCTGTGGTTCATAGTGGTTTCTGCAGCGATCATGGTAGTTGCACCTGCAAAGTACGTCTTTTTGCTCACGCTGGTTCTAAATATCGGGACAGCAATTTGTGCTCTTGGCGTCTTGATTGTTTTTTGGCAGAACAGAGAAAAGTCGGCGCTCCGGGATTTTGCAATTTTCTTTCTGGTGCTGTCTGTTTCATTGGCCATCGGCCTGTATGAAGAAATTCTGAACCTGCTAAACGAGCCTCCTCGAAGTTTGCATATATTACAATATATGCCGATTGCCATGTCGATTGTATGTTTATGGCTGATCATGTCTCGGCTCATTCGAAGTCTTTCGGAGTTCGAAACGCTGACCGGCTCGCTACATGAGATTATTGAGCAAAAAACCAAAGAGCTCGCTAAAAGTTACCGAGACCTTGCCGAAGCGGAAAAACACAAGGCAGTTGATGAGGAGCGGCAACGCATCATGCTTGATTTGCATGATGGAATTGGCGGGCAATTGGTCAATACATTGGCCTATATGGAAAACCGCAATGTTGGCGATGAGACATTACGCTCAGCGCTTGAAGATGCCTTGCGAGATTTAGCCCTGATGCTCGACAGTTTAGAAAATCAGGATAGCATCACCACATTGCTTGGCATGTTGCGCACCCGGCTTGAGGCGTTGCTGGAGGCCAATGGTCTTGAGTTCGATTGGCAAATAGGCGAGGAACCCATTTTGCCGGTATCTGGCCCTTCGCAAAACCTGCATCTGGCCCGCATTGTTCAAGAAGCCATTACCAATATTATTAAACATGCCAATGCCAGTGTAATCACCGTCGCGTCGAATGCTTCATCTGTGACGATCAGCGACAATGGCTCTGGATTTGATCCGACCAATTTGCCTGAGCAGGGCAATCATGGCATTATCGGCATGCACCGCCGCGCAAAACAAATCGGTGCGCAGATCAAAGTGACCAGTTCGGCCAGTGGTACACAAGTAAAACTGATTTTGCCTGATTGACCGGCGAACTACCTCAATTTATCTGCGTCTGAACCAGTATAATTGCCCATTTGTGCCCTCCCCCTCACACAATTCTCCCGTCATTCCTGTGCCTGTCACAGGAATCCATGCCAGTGAAACCTCTACAAATTGGGTGGTGCGATTATGCCGAGAGGGAAGCGGCATGGACCCCTGTGCTTTTCACAGGAGTGACGCCGGTTGGAATGGCGAACTGGTGAAATTCACCATACTGAAAAAAGTGCCCTGTATGTATGATTCCATACATATACGTAAATTACTGAATAAGTTAAGAATTCCCTAACAAAGTGCCTGACGGTCGAATGTACATTCGATATTGGGCAATAGAAATTGTGGGCCGTGCAGGGGCCGGGGGTGGTTTTTTATGAGTGGTAAAAGTGTTAGCAGGGTTTTTGGTGGGGTAATCGAGAATTGGACGATGCACCGCTGGTTCAGCGTGTTATTGGGGCTGTTGTTCTTTTCTGTAAGCACCTTTGGTGTGGTTGATAACAGTTTGGCTATTACTGCGGGGGTGACTTGTCCAGCTGTGCCTGATACGCATATCGACGATGGTGCTTACAGCGGCGTCGTGCTTAGAACATCTTTGACTTGCGTAATAATAGGTACCTTTGGCCATGGTTTTAACGCAACGACTTCCAGTTCCCCAATTGCGGTTGATTTAAACACCAATAATGATGGTACACCTACAGTATTTGATGGTTTGCGCATTCACTATCATGCGGCTACGATTTCCAACGTATTCGTCGACGGGGCTCCAATCGCCTCCACGGTGGATTTTACGGCAACCACAGCCAATGCATTTTCTCATATTATGCAATATGATTATGCAGGTAATACCTATAATTTTGTATTCAGCAAGGATGCGGGCACAGATACGATTAAATCGTTTACCATAGTTGCCGCGGTTACTCCTGTTATCACTGGTGGTGCTACTGCTGCGGTGAATGCGGCTGAGAATCAGACTGCGGTTACCGATGTGCAAAGTACGGATGGTGGTGGTGACACGGAAGGTGCAGGGCTTACCTACGCAAAGACAGGCGGTGCTGATCAGGCCAAATTCAATATTGATGCCAATACTGGTGTGCTGACGTTTGTTACTGCACCTGATTTTGAAACCCCAACTGATGTGGGGGGTAACAACGTCTATGATGTGCAGGTGACGGTTACAAATAGTAGCGGGCTAGTTGATGTTCAGGATATTGCTGTGACGGTTACCAACGTGCCTGATGTTGCCCCGATTATTACATCTGATGGAGGAAATACTACGGCAAATATCACTGTGATGGAGAATGTGACTGCTGTGACGACGGTTACTACTACCCAGGGCGATGGTGGTGCAGTTACCTATTCAATCAGCGGCGGTGCTGATCAGGCTAAGTTTAATATTGATACCAATTCGGGCGCGTTGAGTTTTGCAGCCGCTCCTGATTTTGAAACACCGGCTGATGTGGGTGGCAACAATGTCTATGATGTGCAGGTAACGGCGACCGATGGCAGTGCACAAACCGATGTACAGGATATCGCGGTGCGTGTGACGAATACGGATGAGATCAAATCCAATGTGGCCATTACCGGTGTTCCGACAATCACCAATAGCACAACCCCGTTTACCGCGACCTTCACCTTCAATGAGGGGATTAACGGTTTTGATCTGGCTGATATCAATGCAGCCCTCACCAATGCCACAGCCTCGGCCTTTAAAACCGTAACTGCGAAACGGGTGTTCACTGCGCTGATCACACCCAATGGAGGTGGAGATGTGGTGATTGGGGTAAAGGCTGGTGCTGGCAAGGATGATGCGGGCAATGATAATCTGGCGGCAAATAGTCAAACCGCCATTCTGGATAATGTTTCGCCAACAGTCGAGATCACAGCCCCGACCTCCACCGATGGCCTAACCGCGTTTAATATCACGGTACAGTTCTCGGAAGATGTCACCGGCTTTGTGCAGGCTGATATCACGGTGGGCAATGGTGCCGCTTCGGGCTTTGTTGCTGCTGATGCCAATACCTATACCGCCACCATCACGCCATCAGGCAAAGGCGATGTCACCATCGATGTGGCGGCGAATGTTGCGGTGGATGCCGTCAGCAATGGCAATGCTGCTGCAGAACAAGTGATCGTCAAGAATACGATTATTGAAGATACCCAAAAGGTCATCGCCACTTTCATGCATAACCGCGCCTATCACATATTGAGCAACCAGCCCAATATTGGCGGTCTGCTAAATGGCTCCAATCTTGGTGGTGGGGGGCCCTTGGGTGATCTGGATGTGGATGGCAATGAGGGGAATTTGCGCCTGTCCTTTTCTTCCAGCCTCAGCCGGTTGAAGCAAAAATCAAAGGCCGATAAGCGCATTGATAATGCCTTTCCAAATGCGCTTTCGGTAGACAGTACCTCATCAACTTATGGGGAAGCTCATAATTTTGACATCTGGACAGAGGTCCATGGTTCCTCCGCAAGGGCAGGCAATGCTGATAGTGACCTCTGGGTCGGCTATTTTGGCGCGCACTACTTTGTCTCGCCCGATATGATTATCGGCGCACTGGTACAGGTGGACTGGGCCAGTGAAACCAACCGGACGGCGAACTCATCTGTCGATGGTATGGGTTGGATGATCGGGCCTTATATTGCAGGCAGGATTAGCGGCACTAAGCTCTCTTATGAAGCGCGCGTGGCGTGGGGTCGTTCTGAGAATGATGTAAACCCAAATGGCAATTATACCGATCAGTTTGAAACCGAGCGCTTTCTTGCCAGCGCCAAACTCTCGGGCAGCTACAAACTAGGCGCATGGACCATTGCACCACAGGCGGGAATATCGTGGTTTGAGGAAAATCAGGAGACTTATACGGATACTCTCGGCAATATCATTCCGCAACAAACCGTATCCTTAGGAGAATACAGCTTCGGCCCGAGCTTCAGCTACGATATCAAGCTTGAAGATGGCACGCTGATGCAACCAAGTTTCGGCATCTCGGGCGTGCAGAACTTCGGTATCAAAAAGGGCATTCTCACCCAAGGCACGGTGCTTGGTTCAGATGATCTACGCGCCAAACTGGATGCAGGCATTGCGGTCACCAATCTGCTCGGCTGGAGCCTTGCTTTCAGCGGCTTCTACGACGGAATTGGCCTTGCCAGCTACGACGCCTATGGCGGCAGTGTGAAACTGACTATTCCGCTGAATTAGGGGCAGTATTACAGGTCGGTTGATAGTTAAAAATCCACATTTTCCATAAAAAACTGCTCCATATGTATGATTCCATACATATACGTATGTATTTCCTGCCGTTATTATTTTGGTCTAGGTGAATATTGTTTCATCGGTAGATTATATATATTCGTGGGGTTATGTAGTGTATTGGCTGTTGATTTTGCGTGTTTTTGCGCGGTCAGTAATGGCCGCAGCTTTGCTGTCTGTTCTTGCGTTCGCGTGCGTTGGCATTGCATCTGCTGACGAAACGAGTACTGCTGCGGGTGCTTCGTCCGGTAAATGGCAGGGACATGCAGAGTATATTGTGCGCTCCGATTCTTTTTCCGGTTCGTCCGGATTTGAAGCATTTGTTCCAATCAGCCAGTCAGACGATTCTCTGGTTTTTCTGGATTGGCGATTGAACGGTGCCAACGAGGATGATTATTTCGGCAATTGGGGGATTGGCGCGCGCAGAATTCTGGGCCCGGACCTTTTGCTCGGCGGTTATGCTTTTCTTGATGTAACCCGAACACAAACCAATCAAATTCATCGCGCAATCACCATTGGCGCAGAAGCGCTGACGATCAATAACGATTTCAGAGTAAATTTCCATATACCAATTAATGGCAAGAAAATAATTTCAGATACCTTTACTGCTGGGTCTGGCACCACCGTTTTGGGTATCGTGAATAATCAACTGACCACAACTGTGGCCGGTGGAGAAAAAATTAGTGAAGTGCCGTTATTTGGCGCCGATGCTGAAGTGGGCATGAAGATTGATTTCGGACTGTTGGAAAAACATGATTTCAGGGTGTTTGCAGGTGGCTATCATTATTGGGCTGATGCTGTTGAGGATATTACTGGCGCGCGTGGACGTTTCGAATATCAAATTGGAGATGCTTTCGGGATAGAGGGTGCCAAATTTATCATAGGTGCCGAGGTAACTTACGATGATGTTCGCGATGTGCAATATGTTGCGGAAGCCAGACTTCAAATTCCATTTGATGTGTTTTCCGGTGGCGGTAATGCCCGTTTCCCTGTTGGCGACCTCAGCACGATTGAACGGCGAGCAGACAATCGTATTTACCGGACTACACGCATCCAGACGCGTGAGGAGCGGATCACTGCGCCGGATGTTTCAACTCTGGCAATTGATGACAGGACGGGTAAACCGTTTGGGTTCATATTCTTTGCCGATGGATCAAATTCGCTTGGACTTGGCAATGAAGTAGATCCGACAACCTTGAAAGATGCTGTGGCGCGCTCTGGGGCGAATGGCATCATTGTTGCTGAAGGCAAAAATGGGGTGATCACTACTGCCGGAGTTACCTTGCAAACCAAGCAGTATTTGCTCGGCGGTGGTTCGCAGGTTCCGGTTCGTCTTAACTCCGGCGTTGTAAATCATACTCTTGGTGTTACGCCCGGTATCATCAAAGGTACTGATGCTACCGCCACAATCATTGGCCTTGCGAACGATGTTCGAATAGAAAACATTACACTTCAGGGCGGAAATGTTGGCTTTGGTGGTAACAATATCACCGGGGCAAATTTCAATAATATCACGGTAAAAAATACCGCAGGTGACGGCATTCACATTGTGGGTGCTACCGACACAATGATTTCCAATGCCGCCTTTTCCAATATTGGCGGCACGGCTATTTTCCTGAACAATGAATCAGCCACACTGAATGATATCACCATTGATGGTGCGCTCAACGGCCTTTCAATCGGCAATAATACCGGCACGACAACGTTAAAAAATATCAGCATTTCGAACGTCACCAATAACGGCGTCACCTTCACCAATCCCGGTGGCACGATCACCACCACTGCGCTTAGTGTGGATAAGGCAACCGGCAATGGCGTTGCTATATCTGGCGGCAATGGGGTCGTTTCATTTAAGGGGACCACAACGCTCAAAGATACTGGCGATGGGATTTTGATCAAGGACGTCGGCGGGGCTGTTAGTTTTGAAACTGTAAAAATAGACAATCCGGGCAACAATGCAGGTGATGCCGCGATTGATATCGAAGGCACCAATGGCGGGGCCATCTCTTTTGGGGATACGACCATCACTAATCTGGCAGGCAATCGCACCGGCCTTGATTTCAATGGTTCTGATCCTCAGGGCGGCTTTACCATGAGCCGTTTATCGCTCACGGGTAGGGGCGGTGCAGGCTCCATTGGCATTGATCTTGATGGGACAAAAAATAACCGCTCGATTATTATTGGCACCCAAACCAATTCGAGTTCGGATGCGCCAAGTTCAATTTCAGGCGTGGCGATTGGTGTGCGGATCAATAATGCCCACGCTACCTTCATCTATGGAGATAGCGAGGGAACGACCGATACAGCCTCTAAAGTTGATGCGTCAACACCAATCACCATTGCTGGCTTGGGCGCTGGCAATGGAACTTATAATTTGCGTGATGCCCAATTGACCGGCAACACCACAAATCTGTCGACAGCTACAACCTTCTTTGTCGATGCTGGCGGTGTTGGCGCTGGCACGCAGGCCGACCCCGGTACCTTGGCGCAGGCTGAAGCCTCTGGTGCCGATGTCATAATATTGGTTGATGGCCAAGCCGGTGCCGGTACATCAGATACAATCGACGCCAGTTCCGCAATTCAAGGTAATGCCGGCGGCAACGACACCTTTGATCTGGCCGATAGTCAGCGGCTGATGACATTCCGCAATTCGGATACGATTACCATCGGTGGGTCTCAGGTGAATCTGTTCTTGACCGGCTTTGACGGTACGGTCACCGATCTTAATGCAGGCTTCGGTGCTCCGACATTGACCTCCAGTGGTGGCTCCGACGTCATCCAGCTTGCCAATAACAATATCATTGATGGTGTGGTGATCACCGCGGGCACTTCCGGAATTGGTATCATTGGAACCGATATTCAAAACGCTACCATTCAAAACAGCTTGATCATCGGCAATACCAGAGCAATCACGATCATCGATAATACTGGCGCTGCCGGAGCCTCGACGATTACTCTTGAAAATAATGTGCTTTCAAATACCAGCGCTAATTACGGAGTGGCCATAGTTGCATACAATGCAGCCTCAGACCTGCGGCTCAGGATCAATAACAATACATTCAGTGCCAACGGTAATCTCGCTCTGTATGTCGATGGTGACGTTGCCGGTGCACGGCGTATCACCATCGAGCAATTTGCCAGCAACACCGTTAATACCAGTGCTGGTGCTTCAGCCGGTATCAGTCTGGAAGGCATAGTGTTTGATAATGACCTGACCACCGCCGGTATTCAGGTTGTCTCCGGCGGGAATACGCTGCTTGGCACCACGGCTGCCCGTCTAAGGGGCGGTGGCCTGAGACTGGTGAATGTGGAAGGCACCTTGTCCTTTGATGATCTGGATATCGCCAATGATATCGACACCGGCCTGCTGGTGCAAAATTCCAAAGCCAACAGCTTTACCTTGAATGTTGATGCGGGTGGTGCAGCGAATGCTACGGTCGATACAACCAACGGCACGGCGCTGGACCTTGATCCGCTGACGATCAATATGGTTTTCGCCAGCGTTAATTCGAGTGGTGGCACAAACGGGATCAAACTCGACACTGTTGATGGGGCGATTGTGATTAATGGCGGTGCGATAAGCGGCACCAGCGGGGCGGCGTTCGATGTTAACGCAGGTACCGTATCCGCGACTTATGCGGGCAATATCACCCAGACCAACAATGCCGCTGCGGTTAATGTTGATGGCGGCCATAATACTGGCACCATCACCTTCCAGACAGGCACAATCAGCGCCACGAACGGCAATGGCCTGCAATTCAACAATGCCGATGGCACCTATAATTTCAACGGCACCACAACCCTTAATGGTGGTAATGCCGGCATCGATATTATTGGCGGCTCGAATGGTACATTTACGTTCGCCAGTGCTACCAGCATTACCAATCCGACCGGCACAGCCTTTAATGTCAATACCAGCACCGGCGGCAATGTCACCTATAACGGCACGATCAATCAAACCAATACGGCTAATGCAATTGCTGTTGCCAGCAAAACCGGCGGCACGGTTACCATTGGTGGATTGGTTACCGCAAGCACCACGACGACAAATGCGGTTAATTTAACCAATAATACTGGCGGCACCGTCACCTTCACCGGCGGCCTTGCACTCACCACAACCTCGGCAGTCGGATTTAACGTATCGGGCGGCGGCACGGTAAACACCACCGGCACCAACAATACAGTTACCTCGACCACAGGCACAGCAGTTCAGATCGCCAACACTGCAATTGGCGGTAGTGGCGTGACCTTCAGGAGTGTAAATTCCAACGGTGGTGCTAATGGCCTTGTCCTGAACAACACCGGCACCGGCGCATTTACGATAACCGGCACTGGCACTACGGCTGGTTCCGGCGGGACAATACAGAACGCAACCGATAGCGGTATCTCAATTACCAATGCCGGTAACATCACCTTGAACAATTTCAATTTGACAAATGGCAATACGGTGGATGCTGCGGGTACTTGTACCACCACTGATTTTTCAGGTTGTAATGCAGCGCTTGATCTCAAATCCGTTCAAAATGTTTCAATTAATAATATGAACCTGAATGGTAGCGCCGAGCACGGAATTTTTGCCCAGAGTGTTGCGACCCTAAATATTACCGATAGTCAGATAACAAATGCCGGCGGTGTTAGCGACGAGCACGGTATTTTGTTTGTTAATACGGTCAACGCAACCAATGCCAATTTGACTGTTCGAAATTCAACCCTGACAGATAATCGTGGCAAGGGGATCGCAGTATACGGTGCCAATGGCGGCAATTTTGGCCTGACTTTGACCGGGAGCACTCTCAGTGGCGCTCAGGATGCAGCCATAGATATGACATTGACTGGCACATCTAGCGGAACGTTCAATATCACCGGAAATAACGCACTCGCCGCGACACATCCATCCGGAACAGTCCATGCGGCCATAAGGCTGGATGCAACAGGCACTGGCAGTTTCACCGGCACCATTGCGAATAATACAAATATTGGATCAGCGACTGAAGAAGTGCATGGGATATTGATTGAAGCAAATACCGGCTATCGCGGCATTGTTGCAATAAACAATAATAGCATTCAGTCCAATGCTGGTGCATCGCCATTTACCTACGGTATAGAGATCGCCAGCTATGCAGCCAGCAATGTCGATGTAACTCTACAAAACAACACGATCGCAATCACTGGCGGTACTTTCCCGGTTGCGATTGCCATGAGGGGAGGAAAGAGCCTTCCTGGATCAACCGCAAGGCTGTGCGCGAACCTCTCCAATAACACTGGAACCAGCGTCGGGGCATCAACCTATTTTTCAGCACAGGGGACGGGAGCAACTTTCGCGCTTCAGGGCTTGGGCGGCACCGTTACAGCCGCGGCAACGGTGGAAGCGTTTCTGCAGGGCACTGATACTGGCACACCAAATGCAAATGTCTCTCAAATAGTAGGAAATATTGTGAATTACACCGACGGGACCTGTGTAACTCCCTGACCTTTAAGGAATATATTTTGGCTGCAATAAACATTGAGGAAAGGAAAAGCTGAGGAAAATTATTTGATTTTCTATTTTAACAGTGACATTGACGCCTGTTTTATGGGCGGAAAGGAATACATAATATGGCTGATAAATACCTCGGAGAAATATTGGCGTTCGGGTTCAGTAGGGCTCCGGACGGATGGGCCCGTTGCGATGGAACGCTTTTGAGAATCGATCAAAATAAGGCGCTATTTTCTGTCATTGGTACGATATACGGTGGCGATGGAAAAACTAATTTTGCACTTCCTGACTTGCGTGGCCGTTTGCCAATGCAACATGGCGAAGTCAATGGCCATAATTTCAAACAAGGTGACAAGGGCGGATATGAACGGGTCAGGCTGAACGTAGATGAAATGCCCAGCCATAAACACAACGTGTTGGCATCGGGTGTTCAATCCAATAGCCGCATACCTGAAAACAACGTACTTGGCCTCAATGTGTTCCCCTCATACCGCATTATTGACGACACAAATGCTCCAATGGCGCCTAATGCACTTTCGGATACTGGAAAGGCGGAGGGGCATGAAAACATGCAACCTTTTCTCGCGTTGAATTATTGCATTGCTGTGACCGGCCTTTTTCCCGAGGCAGACGACGATAGTCAAAACACTATGGAGACAAAAGATGTTTAAACCTTATATCGGCGAAATACGCATGTTTGGAGGGGTAACCTTTCCTATCGATTGGCATATCTGCGATGGATCTTTATTGAGTATTCAACATAACGAGGCGCTCTTCAGCGTGATCGGTATAGCCTACGGAGGTGATGGTCTAACTACTTTTGCTCTTCCGGATATGAGAGGGCGGGTTCCAATCCATAATGGGCAAGCCCCCGGTTTGAACAATTACAATCTCGGCGAAAATGGTGGTAAGGAGAAGGTGAGTTTAAACGCCGACGAACTACCACCACATTCACATGAAATGAGTGCATTGGTAGAAGGTAGTGAAACCGGGGAGCCTGTTGGCAACACAATTACTATTTCCGAACTTGAGGTGTATTTTAAAGGTTCTCCGGACCGGACAAATATGCATCCGGAAGCAATCAGCAATACTGGTGGTGGGCAACCCCATCCCAATGTGATGCCATTTGCCTGCATCAATTTCATTATTGCCATAAGTGGCGTCCTTCCGCACCAAAATTAGGAGAGCAACATGTACGATTCGTATATTGGTGAAATTCGAATTCTTTCAAGCATATTCGTCCCCGCTGGCTGGTTGTTATGCGATGGCATGGAATACCCAGTTTCAGGCTATGACGCGTTGTCTGAAGTAATAGGTTATACATATGGTGGTAATGGGTATTCGACATTTGCCGTACCTAATTTAACAGGTCGCGCGCCAATGGGGCCCGGCAGGGGAGCAGGTCTTACTCCTCGAAAACTAGGCGAAGTGGGAGGAGAAGAGAATGTAACATTGCGAGTATCTGAGATGGCACGACATCGGCATAATTTGCAATGTGTGCCCGGTTCTCCAGATACGATTGCCAATACCTTTAACCCGGCAAGCGCTCTTTTTTCGACAGGTAAAGAAATACCGTTCTACTACGATAAGGAAGGGCCATTGGAGCCGATGGCCAGCAGTCTTCTTGGCTCCTTTGGCGGCGATCAATCGCATGCTAATATTCAACCTTATCTTGTCATGAATTACATCATCTCGTGGTATGGAACGATTCCGATAGCAACGGGGGAGGAAGGCGCCTCTGAATGAAATGCGCAGCTACATTTGCTAGCGGGAAAGTGCTGAATTTTTGACTTAATCCGGCGATGGCTTGTATCATCGCCGGATATCAGAACCAACCGAGAGTAATTTGCCTCGATTTACTAAAACGGCAATAAAATCCTTGGAATGCCAATGCAATTTCCAATAGTAATATCTGCCTTGTTAAAGTCATACATTTAAGGAAAATTACGATGTCATTTCACGCCCCCTTGAAGCTTGTTTCTGTGATTTGTGTGCTTGTGATGTCAACTCTTGGCGGCACGTATGTTCACGCTCAAACCACGCCTGCCAAGCTATCAACAACGCCGGGTTCCTCTACTCCAAGGTCTCCCAACAAAACTCAATTCGTTTCCTCCAATTGGAACGTCGAATGTCAACCTGATGCAATTGCCAGAAAAATGCTGTGCGAATTATCTTACACTGTCAAAGTCGCAAAATCAGGCCAGCTATTCACGCGAATAGCGATAGGGGCCGCACCGCATCAAATAGTTCTGCAATTGCCTCACGGGCTTAATTTGAAAGCAGGGGTGCAACTGCAAGTCGATGAGAACCTGCCAGTTTCTCTTGCCTTCACTACCAGCAACCAATTGGGCATATTTGCCAGCAGCCTCATTTCCGATGCCTTGCTTGCCTCCATGCAAAAGGGTGCGAAAATGAAACTGATGATCTCGGCTCAGGATGGAAAAAAAATCATCATTCCAATCTCACTAATCGGCTTTTCCCTTGCCGTTGAGAAATTGGGCTAATGTGAATTTCGACTGGTGTTGTTCCACTTCTAATATTTGAGCATTATTTTTTTGACGTTTCAAATCATGGCGACAAGATCAATTTGTGTGCCAGCCTTATGTATGAACTGCGGGCAATTGTGAAACTGCAGGTCCAGCTTGTCTTTTGCCTCCATCACTGTGATTTCTGACGCTTGTCATGGAAAACCGTGCCGGTGAAATCCTCACCAATTCGATGGTGTCGTTACGTCGAAAGAGGAGCAGATTGATTCTTTGTGTTGGGTTAGGGGATCCAAATAAATTAGGGCCAATTGGCATTTACCACGTCTCAAAAAAAACTGCCCCATATGTATGATTCCATACATATACAGACATTATTGAACAGGTTAAAAATTCCTTAATATGAAACTGATGATCGAATGTGCACTCGATGTCAGCTAACAAAATTTGTGCAGAATGGCCGAGAGTTTGGCAGGGGATTGTTTTGAACCGTTGTTTATTGAAGAAGGCGTTTTTGGGCGCATTATTGGTTGGTTTGTTTGCCACAACGATGTTTTTACAACCCTTGGTTTATGCAGGCGAGTTGCGCTCTAGAGGGTATGCTACTGAATTTTCACCAAAAATTCAGCCTGCGATCGGATGGTGACAGTAATGTTCTTGCATCTGACTACGAGCGATCTTGTGTGCCTTTGCCTCGAAACGAAGATTGGATTTGACAAACAATTTAAGCGCCGTCTTTTAGGTTCCTCTGGGTTGGTGACAGCGTTCTTTGCTGTTGCATTGGCAGTTGTCCCCGAAAAATTATCTGCACAGCAGGTTTGGGATCCTAATGTTGGTGCCGGTATTCAAGGCGGCGCTGGCACATGGGATGCGGGTACGGCAAACTGGACTGCGGACGGTGGTGCAACGAACATTACCTATGACGCGGGTCCTCCTGCGCCGACCTCCGAGTTTGGTGTTGCTGGTGGTGCAGTCACCGTTATTGGCGGGCAAGGAATTGCCGATCTAACCTTTGATGTCGATGGATACCAAGTTTCGGGTGCGCAATTGGCCATCCACGACAATGGCAGTACGGTTACAGTCACCAGTGGTGGTGACACCGCCGTAATATCTTCTGTACTCTCCAATTTGGGCCCTGGAACTGGAGCGTTGACTAAGGCGGGTGCTGGTACTTTGGTTCTGTCGGGTGTCAATACCTATACCGGCGCTACATCAATCAGTGCAGGCACACTGCAAATTGGAGCCAGTGAGCGAATTGCTGATACTAGCGCACTCATTATCAATGGGGGCACGCTCAATCTCAACAATTTCACTGAATCTGTCAGCAATTTTTCTGGAACCAGCGGGAATGTCAGCACTGGTGGTGTCAACGGAACTCTAAGTGTCAACCAGACAGTTAACGGCACTTATGCAGGAGATTTTTCAGGTGTATCTGCCATCAGTCTCCCCACTTTGCACAAAAAAGGTGCGGCGACGTTGACCTTATCTGGAACAAGTTCTGTAACTGGAAATGGTAACGTTCGGGTCGAGGCGGGAACACTGCAGGTCCAAAATGGAAATGCCATCGGAGATCAGCAGACAGTTAGTGGATTGGCCGGTATTTTAGATCTGCAGGACAATGAAACAATTGGGGCTCTGGTTGGGAACGTCAATGTCAACTTGAATGACAACACACTTACAATAGCAGGTGATAGTTCCCCAGGAATATCTGGCTGGTTGCATAATGGCGTGATTTCGGGTGCTGGTAACGTTATTATAAATAACGGTGACGATGTGCAGTCTTTCTCAGGTGTCAACACGTACACCGGTGATACCACGGTTTCGGGCAATTTACTCGCCGGGGTTACAGGAGCTCTTGGCTCGACCACTCAGGGTGGTGTGATCGTCAATGGGGGTCAGCTTGGTTTGAACGGTCGAGGTCACGTCAAGCAATCTTTGTTGGTGACAGCAGGTGACATCCTTAATGGCACGATTTTTGTTCCCGGTTTTTTTGCAGATCAGGTTGGAGTTTCTGCCACGATCGTCCCAACTGGTTATGTCCTGACCGCAGTGGGCGGCACAATTAACGCACTCAGCGCTGGCGGGGTTAATGCATCCAATGCGACGGCTGATGGGGTTCTATTTATTGGTTCAGCAATTACACCGGCAATAAATAATTCCACCGGTACCGGTATCCAAATTGGTAACTCAGTTGGGGGCAATATACTTGTAACCGCAGGATCCGGTACAGGCGCTAATATTACAGGACTTGGCGGGGATGGCATTAATATTGGTTCTACCGGTGGTGGTGTTATTTTTCTAAATGGAGGTAACGTTGCCAATACAATTCGTGGAGGAAGTGCTGCAGGTCAAAATGGCATTGAAATCACCGCTGACGGTTCTACAGAGATCAGCGTTGCAGGCAATATCATTGGCAATGCCGGTGTAGTCTTCAATTCTACCGCTGGAGCAAAAATCGACGTGATAGGGGCGGGTGATATTACTGGTTCCGGCGACAAGGGAGTAGTTGTAAACACCGTGGGCACCATCGGCAGCGTTGTGGTAAATCGCGATGGTGACATTTTGGGGGCAACGACCGGCATTGATGCACGTTCGTCCAATTCAGGCGCTGGCCTAGGTGCTGTTACTGTGACTGCCTTTGCGGGACGAACTATTACCGGCACAGCGGATGCGGGTGTCTTCACCAGAACCGATAAGGGACTTAATTCAGTCAAGGGTGCGGGCAACATTATCGGTAAGACATACGGTATTAATGCCAAATCATTGAATGGCGGCACTGTCCTTGTAACTGGTAGCGGCACCACATCAGCAACGGGTTTGTCATCTACTACAATCTCTGCGGTAGGCTCAAACAATGGCACTGTTTCGGTTAATCGTACTGGATTGATCACCAATACTGGCGGCGGCGGTGCAGTTGGTATTAATGCATCTAGCTACGGAACTGGAAACCTGTTTGTAACAAATACCGGAGGGATCGATATCAATGACCAAAATGGCATTGGTATTTATGCTGCCCACGTCAGTGTCTCAACGGCCAATGTTACAGTTAAGGGCACGGGTGCCATCAACAATGTAGGTATTGGGATAATCGCAACCAGTTCCACCAGTGGCAGGATCGATATTGACTCTGGTGCAATCACCTTGCACGCAGCATCTCAGGGATTTGGTATTTATGGCTATACTGCCGGCGGAACACTCACGATAAACAATGCAGGGGCAATTCGTGGAGGCCTCTACGGGATTTTTGGCATCGCATCAGGATTCGGCACAATCGATGTAACCCTTGACGCCGACGTGATTGCGAGCCCTACCCTGCCTAGTCTTGGCGTCCACACATCAAGCAGCGCGGGTTATACCCTCATTCAGGGAACAGGTAGTGCCTTTGGCACAGAATCGGCTATTTATGCAACATCTTTTGGTGGCGGGAATATCACGGTTTTGGGCAGTGGGACGACGGCCGCATCGGGCAATTCCTCTGAGACAATTTTTGCTGTGTCAGCGACTGGTGACGGAAGGGTTTGGGTCAATCGCACGGGCTTAATTACCAACACTGGTACGGGAAGTACAATAGGCATTAATGCCGCTACTGTTGGGGCTGGAAAACTAACAATTACAAATGCCGGCGGTATCAGCATTGCCGGCGGATCATCATTGGCAATAAATGCGATTCATGGTGTTGTCACAAATGCTGATATTGTAATCAATGGTGCTGGTGCCATTGTCAACACAGGTACGAATGGATCGGGTATATATATTGACAACGTTTCGCGAGGGTTGATTGATGTTGATACTGGTCCAATTACATTGAATGCTGTTTCTACAGGAACCGGTATTTCAGCCACTTCACTGGATGGGACGATCAGGATTGATACCGCCGGAGCGATAAATGGCGGTCGTACAGGCATTTTGGCAAACATCATAGGCTCGGGGACTATCACCGTTACACTCGGTGCTGACATTGGCACAATGACAGCACAATCCGGTGCTGGCATTGTAACCAATTCAGTTAATGGTACATACACCGTCAAAGGTTCCGGTAACATCTCTGCAACCACATTTGGAATTGACGCAATATCCCGTGCCTCAACAGCTACAGGTGGGAACCTGATGGTGATAGGAACAGGCACCACATCGACATCTGGCAATGCCTCATACTCCATTCGAGCACGATCAGCACAGTTGAATGGTTCGGTAACGGTTAACCGCACTGGGCAAGTCACCAATACTGGCACTGGTAACACGTTTGGTATTTATGCCGCTACAATGGGAACAGGAACCACAAGGGTCACCAATACCGGTGGTGTAACAATTGCTGGTACAGATTCTGTAGGTATTAGCGCAATTCATACCAGTACAGACCTAGCAAATGTGATTGTGGATGGTGCTGGAACAATTGTCAGCACTGGCACGGCCGGATCTATCGGCATTCTCGCGACTAATGAATCTTCTGGTTTGGTGAATGTGGATACCGGCTCAATTACTATGGCTGCGGCAAGTACCGGCGCTGCCATTTTTGCGCGTAGCACAGGGGCTGGAAATGTAACGGTTGATAATGCCGGCACTATTAATGGCGGCGGAGTTGGTGTTTTTGCCAGCTCTACTGGTGCTGGCACGGTGACAGTGACGACAGGTGCCGCAATTGGCGGTACAAATGCACCAACGGCTAAGGGCATTCAAACTTCAACTGTCGATGGCATTAATACGGTAAGTTTTGGCGCCGATGTTTCTTCCGGTGGCCAAGGTATCACAGCTACCGCCACCGGTGCCGGGAATATAATAATTAGCGGTGTCGGCAACGTGGCAGGCGGCACTGATGGTATTTCAGCAATAAGCAATAGCGGCACTATAGCAATCACAACTGGCGGCGATGTCACAGGAACTGCTGGTGCTGGCATTGAGTTGGGAGCCGGTTCTATTGCGACCGTAATCATTGGAACCGGGCACACTGTTTCTGGTGGAACTGCTGCGATCCGAAGCGCCGCGGCGACAACAAATGTGACAAGCAATGGTACGTTGAATAACAACGGTTCCAGGGGCTTGATATTCGACGCTACTGCAGGGAACTTTTCTTTGATCAGTTCGGGGATTGCCACTGGCCTGCTCCAGTCTGCAGCAGGCACCACTACGAACTTTACCAACGTCAATGGCGCCGAATGGACTATCAATGGTGGTACTGCAACCATGGATGGCAATGATACCGTCAACAATGATGGTCGTTTGACGGTAAACGGATCTGCCACATTGAACGGTGTGGAAGTATTTAACAACACGTCCGTCAATTCGTTGATTGTCAACGGTATATTCAACCTCGGGGCAGCCGTATTCAACAATTCCGGCCGCATTAACATGCAAAATGGTGTGGCAGGAGATAGATTGGTTATCGGCGGAGACTACGTCGCTACAAAAGGCCTTTTAGATATTGATACTGAACTGGGTGGCGATTCATCACCGACAGATTTGTTGACGATAAATAACGATACGAGTGGTTCGACGACTTTGACTGTGAACAATGTTGGGGGAACAGGTGCAGCCACGGTGAATGGCATTGAAATCATCAAAGTTGCTGGTTCGTCCAACGGCACTTTTGTGCTGGATGGAGACCACACCACACCCAGCGGCGCGCAGGCCGTCGTCGGCGGCGCGTTCAGCTATACTTTGAACAAGCAACCCGATGGGGACTGGCATTTGGTCTCGTCTATGACAAACCCAACAACTGGCACAGGTACAAGCACCACTGGCACAGGGACGACCACAACACCACTGTATCAGCCCGGCTCACCTGTGTACGAAGCCTTGCCCGGTGTGTTGCAAGCGCTTAATTCCGGCCAGTCCTTTTTTCAAAGAACCAGCGGACATTCCCTTTCTTCCTCAGAAGGTTCTCAAGATCCGAACGGCGTTTTCACTGCATCCTCAACCTTTGGCAGTGATGGTGCTGCGGGGCAGCGCGGACCATTTTGGGGGAGCATCGAGGGAAGTTTTTCTCAATTAGCACCTAGCGCCTCGACCACTGGCGCAAGCTTCAATGTCAGAACCAACCTGATGCAGGTAGGCCTTGATGGCCTTGTCTATGATGCAGGCACTGGACAACTATTTGTTGGCCTCAACGCTCAATACGGCAATGCCAACGCTGATACTTTTTCAGTGTTCGGCGATGGCGCGATCAAAACAACAACCTACGGTCTGAGCTTAAGCGCCACATGGATCGGCGAAAGTGGCCTCTATGTCGATGGGCAAGCCCGCTTTAACTGGTTCAACAGTGATATTACTTCTGATACACTGGGCACGCTTGTCGCTGGCAATGATGGCACCGGCCAAATCTGGTCCATTGAAGCCGGCAAGAACCATGATCTGGGCGATGGATGGTCAGCCACCCCCCAGGCACAATTGTCCTATTCAACCATTTCATCTGATACTTTTACTGGACCGTTCGGCGAGGTTATATCACTGGGTGATAACAGTTCTCTCACCGCGCGCACCGGCATGGCATTTTCTTATGATGATCTGGGCAACAGTGAAAATGGCGAGCAGCGCCAGTATTATGGCATTGCAAATCTCTTTCGACAGTTCAGTGATGGCACGTCGGCAATAGTTACCGGAGCTAATTTAACCAGCCAGTCTGATGATTGGTCCGGCGAAATCGGCGCTGGCTTCAACATCAGCTGGGACGAAAGAAAATATAGCATCTTCGGCCAAGCCACTGCAGCAACCAGCCTGGAAAGCTTCGGAGACAACAATAAATACACCGGAACAATCGGGCTCAAGGTTAGTTTCTAAACCAACTCGGAGGCAAAGCGCATTGGTTAAGCCCTTGTTGCCTTAAGATTAGTTTTCACAACGAATGTAGCAGTGACGCCAAAAAAGCAGGATGGCCTCGGCATCTCGGTCTTTGCTATCCCCCCGCTCGGCCTGCTATTTTCCTCCGGCATTAAACGGGATATGCGACGTCATGTGGTTTTATTTGTAATGCAGCAATCCGTTGAAACCGCACTCTCTTGGTTGCCATTAATCATCACAAATTGCTTGCCTGTATCTGAATGTATTTCACGATCATTGCACTCTCATATTCTTCCTTTTCCAAACGTTTGAGTTTCCCAACAATCCTGGTCGAGTTGCTTGCCGGGTTTTTCCAGTGTGATATTATAAATTCATTAAAAACAATGAACAACACGACACGGATTTGAGATGATCATTCCCGTGAACAGGAGAGGTTTGCCTGCAAAGATCGTTGGTATAGGCGATTTAAAAAGATTGCTGAGGGTTGTCAGGGGTACGAGGCAGCCTGAGCGTAATCGCGTGATTGTGCTGTTGAGTTTCAAGGCGGGGCTTGATCCAGTTGAAAAAGGTTGGATTGACGAAGGGTGCCGTTGTTCAATCAGAACGCGGTGGCGCTATGCGGCCTGCTGCTATCGTAAACTGGTTTGCAGGGATTGAGCTGGATGATTATGATGAAGATGCTGATGATAGGTCATCGGATGATCAGTCCGATGATACTGATGATGATTCAACTCACGGTTCATCACGCAACAGCCCGCTTGTTAGTTTCTCATATCATTGGGATAGCCCGAGAAACCGTCAGATATCACCGGCTGCATGGAAGGAGTTCAAAGAGGTTCTTGCTCGCAGGTCAGCTGAACTGAGAACTCAAACCAAAAGCCAGTTACAAAAAAACATTGATGCGCTGGCAAAAGAAGTGGGCTTTGATGCAGTCGCAACTGCTATCCTTTCCCTTCCCCCTCATACGGCATAG
The DNA here is from genome assembly GCA_016763155.1 of Rhizobiaceae bacterium. Classification (GTDB taxonomy): domain Bacteria; phylum Pseudomonadota; class Alphaproteobacteria; order Rhizobiales; family Rhizobiaceae. The sequence goes on along the minus strand of JAESUH010000129.1, from coordinate 11,345 downwards.
TCTCCTGTATATCTGCATCGACAACCGCTCTGCAGACAGGTTATCTGGACAACTTCTTGGCAAATTTTAAGAAAACAATGAACAAAAGAACGTTGTCGTTTTTGTCGAGTCGTTAGCGTATAGGGGCCACGAGGAGTGTGAAATGAGATTTCGCCACATCCTGTCTGAGGAATTTCAAAACATGCGAATCCTGCGGCTTGTTGAGGTGCGCGATGATAGAGAACGTGCTTATGAGGAGGCCAGTCAAACTTTACGTGCAGAGGAAAATTCACGAGATATGTAATATTGGCTCAGGCAATCAGGGTATAGCGTGTGCGGTGAAAGATTCGGGCCGCGAAAAGGAAGTCGTTTTTATCGGCCATGATTTTACCGAAGCCACGCGAATGATATTGCTTGATGGCACCATGGACGCTGTAATTGACCGAAATTCGAGAGTGGAAGCACACGAAGTTGTCCGGCTGCTTGTCTCGTCCATTCGAGATATTCCCGAACAGGAATACATGCCTCGTCTCCAGGTTATTTTCAAGGAGAACATTTCCAATAACTGAATTGCATTAAACGCTGGTTAAAAACAGGACATCAACCGCCGTTCTTATTGTCGTTGTCGAGGCCGGGACAATCCAAATGTTGAACTAATTGGTATCCAAATATTCTGGATCGATCGTATAAATGCGATCCACAATCTGGGCAATATTTTTTTTGTGTCGATAGAGGTTTTGAAGTTTACTTTCCAGACGCTTGCCTGGCCAAACTTCTTGTAATTCTTTAACCAATTCGGCAGCTCTGACATCGTTTCCAATTCCCTGATATGCAGCGGCTAGTATTGAAGTCAACAGGGTGCTTATTTTTCCGGTTTTTTTCGCCGCAAATTCAATGTGATCAATAGCTTCCTGATAGGATCCCGTGTGAAACTTTGAGCCGGCCAAGAGTAAGGGATGGTACAAGTCTTCCAGTTTGGCAGATATGCCCGGTAACGCCACCTTGTCTATGACTTCTTGATAGTCACCGTTAAACCCAGCAATCATGCCATAATAATTTCGAACATAATAATCTCTGGGAGCCATGGTAACGGAATGCAGAGCAAGCGTCTTGGCAACGTCGTATTCGCGTCGAACAAATAAAATCCAAGCGCGTGCTGACTGAGCATGCGGATTTGTGGGGTCAATTGAAACTGCTTTATTAGCCATCTTCCAGGCGTATGCGACTAGTTTATCACGCTTGGGACTGTCATAGCTTGTAAATGCTTGGAAACCGACAGCGCGTGCGGTGCAAGAATAGCCGCGATAGCTTGATGGGTCCAGATCTATTGCTTGTTTGCACATTTCAATTGCAGCTATTATGCGACTGGCAGCAAGCGGAGGATATGTTAACTCACGAGCCTCCTCAACAAGCGAGTATGCCTGCAGCGCGGTTGGAGACTTTCGCATTACTGCTAATCGTTCTACTTCTTTTACGCTTTCTGATATATCCAATGGTTTCCATCCGTCATCGGTAGACACCACCTTGGTCTCATATGCAGTTATATAAAAAATAACGGCTCCAACGAGTGTTGCCAAAATAGCGGGCACCAACAACCATGATGGAAAGCGGTTGGTTGCAGCTACTGGCAGTGTTGGTGGTGATCCAACAATTTCCGATGGTAGCTCATTAAAAGTAGGTACATAACCACCGGGTTTGATAAATATTTGAATGTGCTGCTGGCTACCTTCGTCTGCATAATATTGGCTCAACCGCCGGCGAAGTCTGCCCGCATCCACCCTCACTTGTGTTTCTTGTTCCTGGATCAAATCACCGGTTCTTCCGTAGACATCGGTTGCTATGCGCTTGGCCCGAATCAAGCTTCCCCGATTTTCCAGAGTTTCCATCACAATATACGTCAGAAATGCCTGAAATCTGTTCGCACCAGCAAAGGTTTCGCTTGAGGTGACGGCATTTAGTGCATCAAGAATTCGTTTGGTGTTTGCTGGTTCAATACTAGTGATGCTCTTGTTCATTGAAAACTCTGACCCCGTTTGAGTTGCAATATCAATAAGTTATTTGTCCGTTTGGTTCAAGCTGCCCACCGTAACCTACGGTAACCTACTTAAATTAGGTTCAACTTTTTGGTTTGATATCCGCGAGCACAGACGACTTCAACCAAAAGCACTTTTGGCAAAAAAATCGCGCCAGTGACTGCTTTAGTGAGTGAGCACAATTAGCCGTTGGAGGTGGCGATGGACAAAATTTGGCGAGAATCCTTTCCAAAGGAATTTCAACTTATATCGCGTTACCGAACAGTTCACCCTGACCTTGGGGAGATGTGCGCTCATTACGAAGAATTGGCTGCATTGTTGGACAGGCGGGAAAATATGCAGGAGCAATTTTCAGAAGAGCTTGCAAAAAGTTTTGAGGAATTGGGCAAGGAAATCCATGAATGGATTGAGAAGCTAAAATGAAGAACTCCTGTGCACTGAAAAAAAGGAGGCGGTGCTGAAACCATGAAAAATATTGGAGTAGTTTCCATGTTTCTTGAGCAAACTGAAGATATCGAACTTGGGGCGCAGGTCAGGGTAATTACGAGATAACTGAATGCCATTTAACCTAACGAAGGATAATCAACATGGTGAAGCGAAGAACAAATAAATCAACCCTTTTTGGCGGAGGCTTAAAAGGATTGGTTGCGTTAGCAGCTATCGGAATATTAAGCGGTGGCTTGCAAACCCCGGTATGGGCAGCAGACAACAAAATCATCCAGGACTCAGAATATCAACTTCTTCTGGAGCAATATGGTGATAAGTGGGCAGCTGAAGATCTGGACATTGAAAAGAAGCTGGATGCTCTGAAAAAGAAGCATGGCAAGCGTCCAAACATAATTCATATCATGTGGGATGACATGAAATATGGTGCCATCGGCCATAAGATGCTCAACAATGTGACGGGATACAGATCACCCAACATCAACAAGCTTGCTGCTAATGGAATGACATTCACCCGGATGTACACAGAACCCTCTTGCACGCCAACGCGTGTCGCAGCGATGACCGGTAGACAACCGGTGCGCAGTGGTATGATATTCCCTATTTTTCCTATTCACAGAATGGGGTTGCCCGGTTCAGAAGTCACCATAGCAGAAGTGCTTGATGATGATTACACCACAGGGTTTTTCGAGAAATCTCATTTTGGCGATATGGAAGAATCATACCTGCATAATCAGGGTTTCGATGAAGCTATATTTACTTTGTATAATCAGTTTGCTGGTCAAATGTTCACGCCTGAAGCAGAGGATGCATTCCTCACCTTGGGTTGGGAAAAAGACGAATGGGATCGCTATGCACTGGACAAGAAATTTCGCCCAACTGAATGGATGTGGGCTGTTGAAGGTTTTAAAGGGCAAAAAGGCAAAGAGGTCTCAACTCCTCGCACCGCTGCAGAATATCTCGAGTTCAACGTCATGGCTTATTCGCGTGTAAAACAATTTATTGAAAAACACGCTAATGATGACAAACCGTTTCTCCTAGATTGGTGGCCTAATGCTTTGGAAATGTTCTCCCCTAAGAACTCACCGAAGCAAACACCACATGGTTCTGCCTCCTCCGAGAGCTTCTTCCGTCTCGATAAACAGATAGGTGAGATTGTAGGTATGCTTGAAAAACTTGGCATCGCTGACAACACCTTGATTGTACTAATGGCTGATAATGGACCTATGGCTGAGATCTGGCCTGACACCTATCATAATCCTGGCATCTTCCGCGGTGGTAAGAACGATTTTCTTGAAGGCGGCGTGCGAGTACCAGCTTTTGCTTATTGGCCTGGTGTGATCGAAAAAGGTGCTGTTGTACATGACATGGTGCATGCAACTGATTTGTTCACGACATTTGCCCGTCTTGGCGGAAAAATGGATGCCATTCCAAGAGACAGGGTTATTGATGGCATCGATCAGACATCACTTCTCCTTAATGGTGATGGAAATGGCCGGCGTGATCATGTGTTTATTTATCAGGGTCCGCAGCTTTCTGCGATCGTAAAACAACAGTACAAACGGCATTTTGCTGGCGCAGCACCTGGTTTGGCTGGCAAAGGGTTTTTTGATTTGGAAAAAGACCCTAGGGAAGAACACCCACTTATGGCTCAATTCCTCTGGGCGTGGCCAGCTTTTGATTTCATGAAGTCTCGTCATGAGGATCAAATCAAAAAATATCCACATACTCCAGTTGCTACGGGAGAACCTTATACTGGTGTGACCCGCTTGGTACGTTAGATCTACGTACTTACGGGCATAAGGTTTGCGAAGCTTCTTTCTCTCCCGAGGAAGGAGCTTCGTGGCTCCAGGTTCAGGCGATTTGTGCCGATCTGAAGCGGCAGGAGTCGACCGCAAATTGGGGGCGTATTATTTCTCCGAGATAGTTTTTGACCTTTGGCCAGTTTTTCACAGAGTCCCGTTCCAGCAAAGCTCATTCGACTTTGATCTGCGGCGGCCCTTCGTCGAAACTATCTCGTGACGTCATTTTTCATTCGGGCATTATAGGACAAAGGGCACCTGAAGTCAGGATCATGTCCGAACGATTGCCTAGGAATCTTGGGTATTTCCGTTGTGTTGGCGGAAGAAAGCTAAAGTTGAGCGCGTTGCAAATGGTCCCGCGAGTTCCCGAATTTCTGCTTACTATGTGCTTACTTTTTGAAAACCGCAAATATTAGAAGTGTTTGAGCGCCTTGTAAGGCGATGGTTTTATTAAGGAAAATGGTGCTGTCGCCGAGGATCGAACTCGGGACCTCTTCATTACCAATGAAGTGCTCTACCGCTGAGCTACGACAGCTTGTTTCATGAACGTATGAAAGCGAGACGCTTCTGACATAGGTGAGGGGTGCTGGCAAGGGTTTTGAGTTGAAATATGTGCTTCTTTCGGAGATTTTTTGGATATTCCATTTTTTGTTTTGAATGCTGAGGCTTTCCGGCCTAAATAAAGGGATGAGTGAAAAAGCAGATTCTAGCGGTTTAAACAGCCATGAGCAGAAAACTTCTCGCCTGAATAAGGCCCTGAGGCAAAACCTGCGTAAGCGTAAGGTTGATCCGGCAAATGCGGATGGGCTGATGCAGCGACGTAATTCTGCGATTAGCAAGCGAACGGGGCCGAAACTCAAACGGCCAGATTAATTTATTCAAACCTTTTTGGTTAACTCAAAGCTAAACATCGCCTTGATGTGGTCATGGCGATGGGCTAAACGTGCCTTTCGCAAATATATCTCCGTCGGGAAGAAAATCTAAGGGACGTTATTAATGGATAGTATTGTTATTACCGGCGGCAACAGGCTTAACGGAACGATTCCTATTTCGGGCGCAAAAAATGCGGCTCTGCCTTTGATGATTGCCAGCATGTTGACCGCAGAAACCGTGACGCTGGAAAACCTGCCGGACCTTGCTGATGTAGAATCGCTGGTGCGAATTCTCACCAATCATGGGGTAGATTTTCAAGTTGAAGGCAAGCGTAAAGGCCAGGCCGGACAAATGGGCCGGGTGGTAAAATTCACCGCTGGTGAAATCGCTGATACAACGGCTCCCTACGAACTGGTCTCTAAAATGCGTGCCAGCTTTTGGGTTCTTGGCCCTCTATTGGCGCGCTGTCATGAGGGCAGGGTCTCTCTGCCGGGCGGTTGTGCAATTGGCACACGGCCTGTTGATCTGTTTTTGGACAGTTTGCGAGCGCTTGGAGCAAAGATTGAAGTCGAAAATGGCTATGTGGTTGCCAGTGCTGAAGGCGGGCTTATAGGCACGCACTTTAAATTTCCAAAAGTTTCAGTGGGTGCTACCCATGTGGCGATGATGGCTGCAACCCTTGCCAAGGGTCAAACCGTGCTTGAAAATACCGCCCGCGAGCCAGAAGTTGTGGATTTGGCAAAATGCCTTAACGCGATGGGTGCAAAAATATCAGGTGCTGGAACATCCACCATCACCATTGACGGGGTGGAAAAGCTGCATGGCTGCCGTCACCGTGTTTTACCAGATCGTATTGAGACCGGCACTTATGCTATTGCTGTTGCCATGACTGGTGGTGATATTTTGCTCAAAGGTGCGCAACCTGATTTGTTGCAGGAAGCGCTGGATACGCTGGTTCGTGCTGGCGTTACGGTTGAACCTACCAATGAGGGCATACGTGTTTCGCGCAATGGAACTGACCTTATCGCAACTGATATGGAAACTCAGCCTTTCCCGGGATTTCCCACAGATCTGCAGGCGCAATTCATGGCCCTGATGACCATGGCCAAGGGAACGTCGCACATCAAGGAAACCATTTTTGAAAATCGTTTCATGCATGTGCAGGAACTGGCGCGTTTGGGTGCCAAAATCTCTCTTGATGGTCAGGATGCTACGGTCGAAGGCGTATCAGAATTGACCGGCGCTCCTGTAATGGCCACCGATTTGCGTGCCTCAGTTTCTCTGGTAATTGCCGGATTGGTTGCCAAAGGAACCACTACGGTCAACCGGGTCTACCATTTGGATCGCGGTTTTGAACGTTTGGAAGAAAAACTTTCCAATTGTGGGGCAACGATCTCACGGGTATCGGAATAGTTGGCAACTCTAATAGGCTGTTGTATTGCGGTGCAATGATGCCTATTACTTTTGCAATAATACCCATACACCTTCTTGCAAATGGACATCAGATCAAATGACAGATTCCAAGCCACCCCTTAAGCTTGTAGCCATGGATGCCGAAGATTTGGCAATCGTTTCTGCGTGTTGTCAGGACGGGGTTTTGAAAGTATCCGATCTGGAATATCTGGGTCGTGACAAGAGATTTCTGCTCTCGCTTAACCGTTTCGTCTGGGAAGATGCTGACGGGAAAAAGAGCAAGAAAAATTTTGAGCGGCGTCGCACGGTGTTGCATTTTGAACGGGTCAACCGGGTTCAACTTATGGGCGTTGATCGGTCTCAATCGGATATGGTCTTGTCGCTATTGGCGATCACCTTTAGCGAAGGCGAGGCTCCTGGTGGGGTGATCGAGCTGGTCTTTGCCGGCGATGGCGCCATTAAGCTGGAAGTAGAATGCATAGAGGCCCAAATGTCTGATTTGTCTGCCGCATGGGAAGCAAAATCCCAGCCCACTCACGCCGACTAAAGCGAGAACGCAAATGGTTACGCGCCTCAATCAGGGTGATACAGATTTTGACCGGCAATTCGAAAAGCTTCTAGGCGTAAAGCGCGAAGTTTCCGAAGAGGTGGATACAATTGTCCGCGATATTATAGCGGAAACTCGGTTGCGCGGTGATGCGGCACTTATTGACTATACAGCCAAATTCGACCAATTCGAACTGAGCAGCGATCAATTGCGTATCAGTGAAGCTGAAATTGAAACAGCAATTGCCAAAGTGCCTGCGGAAACACTTGCAGCACTTGAACTGGCTCATGAGCGTATCCACGCTCACCATGCTCGGCAAATGCCGAAGGATGATTTTTATACCGATCAAATAGGTGTCAAACTTGGAACCCGCTGGAGCGCCATTGAGGCGGTAGGGCTATATGTTCCTGGTGGCACGGCGTCTTATCCTAGTTCTGTGTTGATGAATGCAGTTCCGGCCCAGGTGGCAGGGGTTGAGCGCATTGTTATGGTTGTGCCAACGCCCGAAGGTATTTTGAACCCATCGGTGCTGGCTGCTGCGAAAATGGCTGGTGTGCACGAAATTTACCGTATTGGTGGTGCTCAGGCTGTGGCCGCGTTGGCTTATGGCACACAAACCATCAAGCCAGTGGCCAAGATCACAGGCCCCGGCAATGCCTTTGTGGCGGCCGCCAAGCGGCAGGTATTTGGCACTGTTGGTATTGATATGATTGCTGGCCCCTCCGAAGTGCTGGTTCTGGCTGATGGCGATAATGATCCGGACTGGATTGCCATTGATTTGCTGGCTCAGGCGGAACACGATAAGAGCGCCCAATCTATTCTGGTTACAGATAATGCCCAGTTTGCAAAAGATGTGGAAGCAGCCATTGAGCGCCACTTAACGACCTTGCCACGGGCTGATATTGCCCGCGCCAGCTGGCAGGATTTTGGTGCAATCATTCTGGTAGAGACCTTGGAAGATGCACTTCCTCTGGTAAACTGTCTTGCTCCAGAGCATCTGGAAATTGCCACGGACGATCCTGATGCATTGCTTGCCGGTGTTCGAAATGCTGGTTCTGTATTTATGGGGCGTTATACGCCGGAAGCCATTGGTGATTATGTTGCTGGGCCAAACCATGTTTTACCCACAGCGCGATCTGCCCGTTTTTCTTCGGGTCTTTCGGTGCTCGATTTTATCAAAAAAACTTCGGTGCTTCATTGCGGCCCCGAACAATTAGCAAAGATTGGCCCGGCTGCTGTCACTCTGGCAGATGCCGAGGGATTGCAAGCCCATGCCAAGTCTGTTTCAATTCGTATGAACAGATGAGCCGCCAACGTGACTGAAAATAACAATCAAAGACTTGTTGAAGTTATTCTGGACGATAAATCTATCGGGCGGGCGACCCCTGATATTGAGCATGAGCGCGCGGTTGCGATTTTCGATCTGATTGAAGAAAATGTTTTCATGCCCGCTGGCGATGAGTCGGGCGGGCCGTACAAGCTGGTTATATCAGTTGTGGAATCTCGCCTTGTCTTCGATATTTCAAATGAAGATGGCACGCGGATTGCGACTCACATTCTTTCCCTGACCCCGTTCAAGAAAATAATCAAAGACTATTTCTTGATTTGCGAGAGCTATTATGAAGCTATCCGCACCGCTTCTCCCAGCCAGATTGAGGCCATCGATATGGGCAGGCGGGGCCTGCACAATGAAGGGTCGGAAACACTGAAAGATCGCCTTTCTGGCAAAATAGATTTTGATTTCTCGACTGCGCGGCGATTGTTCACACTAATTTGCGTATTGCACTGGAGGGGGTAGGATTGGCTGAACAAACCAAAAACCGACCCAGCTCCGTTTTGTTCGTATGTGCCATGAATGCCATTCGTTCCCCGATGGCAGAATATTTGACCCGGGATTTGTTTGGTAAAGAAATCTACGTACAGTCCGCTGGCATTAGGGCTGGAGAACCAAGCGGCTTTACCCTGGCAGCCATGCAAGATCGTGGTATTTCCATCATCAGCCACAAACCAACCAAGCTGGATGACCTTGCGGATCAATATTTTGATTTGATTGTCACATTGTCGCCGGAAGCCCATCATAGCGCGCTTGAACTGACGAGGACGCAGGCGGTAGATGTAGAATACTGGCCGACGGAAGATCCTTCCACCATTGCTGGCAATCGCGAGCAGGTTTTGCAAGGCTATACCAAGGTGCGTGATTTTCTTGAAGCGAAGATAAAAGAGCGCTTTTCTTCGTGATCGCTGCGTCATAAACGGTATCTATTGAAACTCATCATGGTTTTTTGCATTAAACCGGTCTATATGGGAATGATGGGTTCACAAATGGTGCGAACTCCAATAAGTTTCCCTAAATTTCCAGGATAGAGTTGCTGAGGACGAATGGCTAAAGAAGAAGTATTAGAATTCCCAGGTGTGGTATCGGAATTGCTCCCGAACGCAACCTTCCGGGTAAAATTGGAAAACGATCACGAAATTATTGCACATACGGCTGGCCGGATGCGCAAGAACCGTATTCGTGTGTTGGCTGGTGACAAAGTATTGGTGGAAATGACGCCTTACGATTTGACCAAGGGCCGCATTACCTATCGTTTCAAATAGCAGGTTTTGTGATTTCATAGGGCCCAGGAACATATCATGACAGGCAGGCCAAAACTGGTATTGGCTTCAGGTTCTCCCCGCCGATTGCAACTTTTGCAGCAGGCGGGCATAGAGCCGGACCATCTTTCCCCGGTAAATGCGGATGAAACTCCGCAAAAAGGCGAAGCCCCGCGCTCGCTGGCCAAGCGGCTGTGCAAAGAGAAGGCGAGGCTGGCAATTGCCAATGCCCGTCGTTCAGAAGAATTGCAAGATAGTTTTATTCTGGCGGCCGATACGGTAGTTGGTCTTGGCCGCCGCATATTGCCAAAAGCTGAAATGCTTGATGAAGCTTCTATGTGTTTGCGACTCTTATCGGGCCGTACCCACCGAGTATATACCGGCATCACACTTGTAACTCCCAAAGGCGCTATGCGTCACAGGCTGGTAGAATCCAGAATTCGTTTCAAGCGGCTTTCGAGCGATGAAATGGATGCGTATCTGGCATCTGGCGAGTGGCGGGGTAAGGCTGGCGGCTATGCAATTCAGGGAATCGCCGGGAGTTTTGTGGTCAAGCTAGTGGGCTCTTATACCAATGTAGTCGGGTTGCCGCTTTATGAGACCGTGTCTTTGCTGACCGGCGAGGGCTATCCTGTTCATTACAACTGGCTCAATCGGATTTAGGCTATAAACACGCAAACAGGATCAATATGAGCCGCAAAGCAGAAAACGTAACGCCTTTACGAAAAAATGTGCCCTGTCCCTATTGTTCGGCACCTTCTGCGCGCACAACCTATCCATTTTGCTCCAGCCGGTGCTCAGATCTGGATTTGGGTAAATGGCTCGCTGGAAGCTATGTGATAGCCAGTGAAAGCACCGATGAGGCGCTGCCTGAAGACGAATATTAATAGTAATTCCGCTTCAAAAAACCGTTCCCTGATTGGTGTTTTGGACGCCTGAATAAACCTTCTCAAAATTTGCTTGAATTTGCTCTCCAAAGCACTGGACACAACCCGCCTGACCGCCTATAAACCGCACACTAATCCGCAGTCCGCCACCTACTGGCGCATGCAGACTTGCCCGAATAGCTCAGTTGGTAGAGCAACGGATTGAAAATCCGTGTGTCCCTGGTTCAAATCCAGGTTCGGGCACCACTTATTTTCTTTATATTTCAACTTGCTATCGAAAATTTGTCATTTTTTGATTCTGACAGTTTTACACTAATTTCTTAAAAGTTTTACAAACTTGTCTACTTTTCGTTCTCTTCTCGGTCAAAGATTGACACAATTTTATTTTGAATTTTTAACGTATCGACATTTTTATTATACATATTTGTTGTTTTTGGGTCCGCATGTCCAAGAGCCGTTGCAATATCTTCATTAGTAACATTCTCTTCACGTAAATGGGTTGCATATGTATGTCTTAAACCGTGGAAGGTTATATTTTCTCCTATCAACCCTTTATCCTGTAAACCTTTTTTGAATTTAAAAAAAGATGCATTAAAACCGTCTGATGTCCAAGGTTGGCCATACGTATTTGTGCAAATATAACCAAGGTCATTATTTGATAATTCTTTGATGGCTGTAATTAGCTTTCGTGGCAAGATTGATTTAATTAATGTGCCCGTTTTCGATGTTCGAATTGTCAAAATGCCATCTTTTAAATTTGCGCCAGTTGCTT
>JAESUH010000128.1 GCA_016763155.1 Rhizobiaceae bacterium | reverse complement strand
TCGTTCCAACCGATACGATACGCCCACCGTTCGAGCGAACAGCATTGAGAGCATCAGCCGTTTCAGCACTGACAACGCCCCATTCCGAGTGCATTTTATGGTCTTTGGTATCGTCCACCTTTACAGGGAGAAATGTTCCAGCCCCCCACATGCAGGGTAACAAAGTACTTGGATACGCCGCGCGCTTCCAGCTTTTCAAACAGTTCAGGCGTAAAGTGCAAGCCCGCAGTAGGTGCCGCAACTGCGCCTTTTTCATCCGCGTAAATTGTCTGGTAATCATCATCATCGCGGCCATCAATGGCGCGCTTGGAAGCAATATATGGCGGTAAAGGCACTTGCCCCACACTCACCAGCGCTTCATCCAATGCATCAGCACTCACATCAAATTTGAATGTAACTTCCCCTGCATCGCCTTTTTCGACAACGCTCGCCCAAAGCGCCCCATCACCAAAGGAAACCCGGTCTGCAACTTTCAGCTTCTTTGCACCCTTTACGAAAGCAGCCCAGCTATCGCCGGAGAGCCGCATATGCAAGGTCACAGCAATTTGGGCGGTGGAGCCATCGCGCTCGCGTATACCGTTCAACTGGGCAGGAATTACCCGAGTATCATTGAACACCAACGCATCACCCGGACGCAATAAATCTGCAAGATCGCCCGTTTTGCGCTCATATAATTGTTCACCCGAACACACCACCAACATTCGTGAAGCATCACGCGGCACTACCGGCCGAAGCGCAATCAACGCTTCTGGCAATTCAAAATCAAAGAGATCAACACGCATTGTTTAGATTGGATGGAATTATTCAAACCCAAAGGAAAGACTACACATCCGCTTTCTGTTTTTCGTATGCTTTCAGCATATCTGAAATCAATATGCCACGGATTCTAGCGCCATCAATCCGAACACCCTCGAACGAGGCATTGGAGAGGTTTGCATTAGTGACTGTCAGGCCTGATAAATTGACATCATCAATTATCACGCCTGACATATTTGTATTTTGGATACTTGATCCACTTAAATTAACATCATGAAACGTCGAACCGGCGAGATTTGCATCATCCGCCTCAATGGTTTCCACCACTTTGTTCAATTTCATAATGCAAACTCCAAGTTAAAGGTCGGCAGCAACTTTCATGGATACGATAGAATCCGGGTCCTGAACTGGTTCACCCTTTTTAAATTCATCAACGGCTTCCATGCCTTCAAGCACTCTACCCCAAGCTGTATATTGGCGATCGAGGAATTGCGCATTGTCCAGGCAGATGAAGAACTGGCTGTCAGCACTATCAGGATCCGATGAACGAGCCATGGAACAAATGCCACGCACATGTTCAACATCGTTGAATTCTGCTTTCAAATTCTTGCCGGAACCACTGGTACCCGTACCTGTTGGGTCGCCGCCCTGAGCCATGAAACCGTCAATTACGCGGTGAAACACGATGCCGTCATAAAAGCCTTCACGGGCCAGTTCCTTGATCCGTGCCACATGGCCCGGTGCAGAATCGGGCAAGCATTCGATAACAATCGTGCCTTTGGTTGTTTCCATAACAAGTGTATTTTCTGGGTCTTTGTATTCAGCCATTTTCTTTTCCAACTTTTTTATCACCTGAGCGGTGATGTGATTATTTAATTACTTTCATCGAGATGATTTTGTCAGGATCTTTCACAGTCCCATTATTGGCCCGCGTTCCCTTTTTGATTTTGTGAACGAATTCCATACCGGAGGTTACTTTACCAAAGACCGTATATTCACCGTTCAGAAAATCACCATCATCCAGCATGATGAAAAATTGCGAATTGGCGCTGTCAGGGTCAGAAGAACGGGCCATGCCCAATACGCCGGCAGAGAAATTCTCTTTTGAAAACTCAGCTTTCAAATCAGGCAATTTAGAACCGCCCCTACCCGTTCCAGTTGGGTCGCCACTTTGTGCCATGAAACCTGGAATTACCCGGTGAAATACAATGCCGTCGTAAAAGCCTTCCGATGCCAGCTTCTTGATGCGTTTAACATGATTGGGAGCAAGCTTGGGTAGCAAGTCAATCACCACGTCTCCGTCTTTCAGCTTGATAACAATTTTATCAGCAGCATTTGCCATCATTGGTGAGAGCACTAGCCCCACCACCAACAACATCATAGCAACAATAAATCGGACGTTTCTCATCTATTTCTCCTGAGAATTACAAATTAAAATTTATTTTTGAGTTCCACCAGTACAGGTGTGGGAACGAACGGTGAAACATCTCCGCCCATTTTCGCAATTTGACGCACCAATGTGGCGGTGATGGGACGAACCAACGGGCTGGCGGGAACAAACACAGTTGTAATATCGCCGTCCATGGCTTGGTTCATACCTGCCATTTGCATTTCATAATCCAGATCGGTGCCATCGCGAAGTCCGCGAACCAGTACCTGCGCCCCGGCATTTTTTGCAGCCTCAACCACAAGACAGTCGAAAGATTCAATTCGCAGCCGAGCATCATCAATTTCAGTTGTGCAGGCTTTAATAAGACTTACGCGCTCTTCAAATGAAAACACACCCGTTTTACCGGGCTGGATGCCAATACCAATCACGACCTCATCCGCAAGCGCCATCGCTTTGTGCAAGACATCAATATGACCATTAGTCAGGGGATCAAACGATCCAGGATAGTAGGCAATTCTTTTCATGGGGCTGTTTTGTCACGGGATGCATGCCATCGCAACCCCGTTTTCTACCTTCGACAGTTTTATTGATCGGGGTGTGCATTAATACACATTAGCGTTCAATTTGCGCACTTAAATCAGGTCTAAGACGGGAAATAACCCCGCTAATTAGAATTTGAGACAGTTTAGAAATCAAAAATCAATTTTCATGTCTCATTATGCAAGGGAGTTAGAATATGGGTATCCTGATTATCGCACTAATAATGGCCGTGAGCCTTATGAGCATTTCGTTTTATTCTCTTCACCGGGAGCATCGCGCATCAATGTTCAACAGCTTGAAAGCAAGCAATCGTGTTGCAGCGGACCCTGCACGTTTTGCCGACTAAGCGGCAAAGCGACCAGGCAAACAGATAAGTAACCTCCAATTCGTGCATGGCATTTGAACCAAATGTCCCCACGATCTGGTCCTAGAGTGCCGTTTTGAATTGCCCTCCAGTCAATTCATTACGGCCTAAGGCCACTTTCAAAAAACCACCAAAAACATCTAGTTCACTCATGCCCAATGGGGCTTGGTTCTTCACGTTCAATTCAAAATCATTTGAACATGAACAACAGCTGAATGTGCGGTTCAGCACGCTTTCAGCCACAATCTGCCATCATCTTGAATAACGAAGCACATATTCAAAGGATGATTATCAATGTACAAGTTCAAAACAGTTCACCACCTGGTAACAGCTAGCATGTTCGCATTGACACTATTGATTAGCCTTGTCCCCTCAGTGGAGCACAACACAAAGCCACAAACCACAGCCTCAATCATCCTTCGCTAGGGTCTTTTGAACTTCAGCGCTTAAGGGCCTGGAAATGCCGAACCAGTGCCCATGCCCTGCTAAATATCCAGAATACAGAGAACAATGTAACAACCACCAGTCCCATATCGGCCAGCAGATCTACATTTGAAGGGTAGACAATCGCGCTTGGCAGCAGATATTCAGTGGCGAAGTAAAAAATCGTAACAATCACCACTGCGGTTGCCAGCAATTCTGAATTCGCAGCACGCTTTGGTGTTTCCACTGGCTCAATCAGAACCTCTACCTTGGCGGGCGCTTTCGTGGTCTTGGATTGCGTGGCACTCTTACTACGCGGTTCCGTATACTTTTCCTGAATTTTCTTTATCCGCTTGGTGGTCATTTGATAGTTCCTTCACTCAGTATTGGCCCCAATCCTGAAATATACTTTAGGCGCGCTTGAGCGTCGCAATTACCTTAGGCGCGCTTGAGCGTCGCCAGCCAAATACCGCCACAAATCAAAAACACACCGCTCATGCGCTCAACAAGTTTGACCCGATTTCTAGTTAAAAATGACCCAGCCCCACCCGCAAGCACAGCATAAAGACAATCAAATATCGTCGCGACCGTCATGAATATCAATCCAAGTATCATGGTTTGGCTGAAGGCATCTTCCGCATGTCCTACAAATTGAGGAATGAACGCCCCAAACAGGACCAATGCCTTAGGGTTTGACCAGATGACGATGAAGCCTTGCAACATGAAACCGCCCTTGGGCGCAGGTGGAGCAGTAATCCCCTCCCCATTTTGTAGGGCGAGCTTACCATCCGAACGCAGCATCTTAATGCCGAGCCAGATCAAATAACCAGCGCCTGCAAGCTTCAGCCAGAAAAAGGATTGGGCCATCACCGCAATCACTGTATCGAGACTGAAAGCCACAATCAGCATCATCATAAAGACGCCAATTTGAGTTCCAACGATATTCAAAAGTCCGGCCTTGGTACCGTGACGCAAGGAGTTAGCAACGATTACTGTAACAGTTGGCCCAGGCACAATAGCGATGAAAAAACTGGCAATAGCGAAGGTCGTAAGAGCTGCAAATGACATGGTGAATACCTCTAATGTTTCGTCATATTAGGTTATTCACCACATCATTCAAAGGCAAGTCTAACTTTCTCCGTCACCGGCATCTTCTGTACCGGTTTCTACACCATCTTCAATTGATTCATCTTCTTCACCCGCATCGCTAATGCGTTCTACGGAAACAACTTTTTCATCTTTCGCAGTCTTGAAGACGGTCACTCCCTGAGTAGAACGCCCGGCAACACGAATGCCAGAAATTGGGCAGCGGATTAGTTGTCCACCGTCCGTTACCAGCATGATTTCGTCACTATCCAACACAGGGAAAGCAGAAATCAATGGACCATTACGATCAGACATAGACATGGCGGCAATCCCCTTGCCTCCACGGCCAGATACCCGGTACTCGTGACTGGAAGAACGCTTGCCGAAACCGTTTTCGGAAATCGCCAAAATCATCTGCTCATGTTCCAGCATGGTATCGAAGCGATCATCAGGCAGCACCTGATTTGTATCTTCGTCATCATTGCTAACAACTTCAATTTCCGCACCATCTTCAAGAGCATCCTGCGCCCTGCGACGTTTCAGGAAGGCTGTCCGTTCCCACGCCTCAGCATGGGAAGGATTAAGCACGGTCATCGAAATAACCACATCCTCATCGGCCAGCCTGATACCTCGAACCCCAACGGAGTTTCGTCCGGTAAACACCCGCACATCAGTTACAGGGAAGCGAATACATTGTCCCTTGCCGCTGGTAAGCAGCACTGTTGCATCTTCGCTACAGGTTTCCACGCCAACAATGCCATCGCCCTCATCCAGCTTCATGGCAATCTTGCCATTGCGGTTAACCTGAATGAAATCGGAAAGCTTGTTACGGCGCACCGTGCCTTGCGTGGTTGCAAAAACAATATCCAGCTCGTTCCAGCTTTCTTCATCTTCCGGCAATGGCATGATGGTGGTAATGCGTTCACCCTGCTCCAATGGCAGGATATTAATCAACGCTTTACCGCGAGCCTGTGGTGCTGAGAGTGGTAATTTCCAGACTTTCAGCTTGTAAACAATGCCACGCGAAGAGAAAAACAGGATCGGCGTATGGGTATTAGCCACAAACAGCCGCGTCACAAAATCCGCATCCCGCGTTGACATGCCTGAGCGGCCTTTGCCACCCCGACGCTGAGCACGGTAGGTATCAAGCGGCACACGCTTGATATAGCCAGCATGACTAACCGTCACCACCATATCTTCACGCGC
>JAESUH010000127.1 GCA_016763155.1 Rhizobiaceae bacterium | reverse complement strand
TCCGTTCAGGATAAAATAGTCATCGCAAAAATGCTGGATGAATTCGGCATTGATTATGTGGAAGGTGGCTATCCCGGAGCAAACCCGACTGATTCAGAGTTCTTTGCCCAAAAGCGGACAACCAAAGCAAGCTTCGTCGGGTTCGGAATGACCAAACGCGCAGGTGTTTCGGCTTCCAATGATCCGGGCATCGCTGCCCTGTTGCAATCAAAAACCGATGCGATTTGCTTCGTTGCCAAAGCATGGGATTACCATGTGCGCGTGGCCCTTGGCACAACCAATGAAGAAAATCTCGATTGCATCAAGCAATCGGTTGAGACTGTGGTGGCTGATGGCCGTGAGGCCTTGGTCGATTGTGAGCATTTCTTCGATGGCTATAAGGCAAACCCTGAATACGCCCTGAATTGCGCAAAAATAGCCTATGCTGCCGGTGCGCGGTGGGTGGTTTTGTGCGACACGAATGGTGGCACCCAACCGGGTGAAATTGCCGAGATCGTCAAGGCCGTTATGGCCCATGTGCCGGGTGAAAATCTTGGCATTCATGCCCATGATGATACCGGACAAGCAGTGGCAAATTCATTCGCTGCCATCAATGCTGGCGTGCGCCAAATACAAGGCACATTGAACGGTATTGGTGAGCGCTGTGGCAATGCAAACTTGATTACCGTCATCCCCACATTAATGTTGAAACCGGCATATTCAGAGCGGTTCGAGACTGGAATATCCAACGAGAAACTCAGCGGTATAACTACGCTTTCCCACAAGTTTGACGAACTTCTCAATCGTGCATCTCACACTCAGGCACCGTTTGTCGGTTCTTCCGCCTTTGCCACAAAAGCTGGCATTCATGCGTCTGCGATTTTGAAAGAGCCGGAAACCTACGAGCATGTTGCGCCGGAACTGGTCGGGAATTCGCGCCGTGTGATGGTATCAGATCAGGGCGGGAAATCCAATTTCATCAACGAGCTTGCAAGGCATGGAATTGAGGTTGAAAAGAATGATCCAAATCTTGATACGCTCATCGCAATCGTCAAGGAACATGAAGCAAACGGGTTTGCCTATGAGGCAGCTGATGCAAGTTTTGAATTGCTTGCCCGGCGGACACTGGGTGGCGTGCCACATTTCTTTGATGTGGAGAGTTTTAAAGTTCAGGTAGAACGTCGATTTAACGCGATGGGTGATATCATCACGGTTTCCGAAGCTGTGGTGAAGGTAAAAGTGGGCGAAGAAACAATCTTCTCAGTTGCCGAAGGGCAGGGCCCCGTTAACGCACTTGATCGCGCATTGCGAAAAGATCTGGGCAAATTCCAGTCACAGATTGAAGATCTGGAATTGGTGGACTTTAAGGTGCGTATACTCAATGGTGGCACAGAGGCAATTACCCGCGTATTGATAGATTCCATCGATGGTAACGGTGAGCGCTGGACAACCGTGGGGGTTTCCAACAACATCATTGATGCATCATTCCAGGCATTGCTCGATTCAATCAATTATAAGCTTGTGAAAACCCATCTTGAATAATCCATCTGGCATTCCATCTAAATCATCAAATACCGTCCGTGATGGCTTAATCCTCGCTCTTTGTGCAAATTTCATGTGGGGTTTTCTTCCTCTTTTGCTCAAAGCGCTCGGCCATGTGGCGCCAGCGGAGCTGGTAGCAAACAGGATAGTCTGGTCCATTCCGGTAGCGCTGGTAATATTGCTATTTCTTGGCCGCACCGGCGATATAATCCCGACCTTTAAAAGCCCGAAGAAGATGCTGATCCTGTTCGCCAGCACCTGCATTATTTCGTTGAATTGGGGTGTCTATGTCTGGGCGGTGGTTTCTGATCGATTGATAGAAGCGGCCATGGGCTATTTCATCAATCCGCTGGTGGTGGTGGCCCTTGGTGGAATATTTTTGGGAGAGCGCTTCACCCGGCTTCAATTGATTGCATTGGCCATAGCAGCATTGGCTGTTGTTTTGCTCACTACAATGAGCGGCGTATTCCCGTGGGTGAGTGTAGTTTTGGCCATCTCATTTGCGTTTTACGGCTTGCTCAGGAAACAGGTGGATGTGGGGCCAGCACAAGGATTTTTAATCGAAATAATACTGATATCAATTTTGGCAATTCCCTATCTATTGTGGCTTGCCTCAACTGGCGAATCCAGTTTTGGGTCTTCGACCAGAGATACGTTACTATTGCTCGCCTGCGGACCAGCAACTGCATTGCCGCTAATATTTTATGCCAGCGGCGCAAAACGCCTGCGCTTATCAACTATTGGTATTTTGCAATATATGACGCCCTCAATACAATTTTTGATCGGGGTGTTTATCTTCAAAGAGCCGTTTAGCCAATGGCAGATGATTGCATTCGTGATGATTTGGACCAGCTTGCTGATCTACACTTATTCGATGCTTACGCAGCAGCGTTCTACATCTTAGAGATATTTGTTTCAGCAGCACTTCGAGTTGCTTCAGCAGCTTCGACAATGGTTGAAACTACCTGTTCCGGGCTCTCGATAACCAATGGGCGAACCCGTTCAATGGTATGAATAAAGCCCGATTTATTCATGTGATCGATCAGTTCAATCACCGGGTTCCAAAATCCATCGACGTTTAAAAACGCCATAGGCTTATTGTGCCGCCCAAGCTGGCCCCAAGTCATGATTTCAATGATCTCTTCAAGCGTGCCAATACCGCCTGGAAGGGCGACAAATGCGTCTGCCCGTTCAAACATCATGTGCTTTCGCTGATGCATGTCCTCGGTAACAATCACCTCTCCCAAATCACCCGGAGGGGTTCCATCCCCTTCAAGGTTCAACAGGAACTGTGGAATGATACCGACGATTTCGCCATTGTTTTCAGCCACAGCACGGGCAACTTCGCCCATTATCCCTTTGGTTCCACCCCCATAGACCAGACGAATCGAATTATCCGCCAACGCTTTGCCCAAAACACGCGCAGCCTGAATAAATTCAGGATTGTTGCCGTTCTGTGACCCGCAATAGATGCAAATAGACTTTAGTGGCATGGCTTTTCGTATTCACTTCCAGTTTTGAGTTGTATATGGTGCAATCAATTGAATTATTGAACTCAATATATGCCATTGGTGCAATAGCTTTCAGGCATTGTGCACACATGTTGGCAAATGCCGAATGGCAGAATAAATAAAGGCGTGGGCGATGATAGCGTTTATTTTGAATCCGTTGACACTATGGATTTCCGGGGCAGTCGTTGCGGCTGGCGTTACCGGTTATGTGGTCGTGGATAAATTCCTGACTCCAGAGAAAAAACCCGACATAGTTGTTGAAGAAAAAGCACCTGAAACCCAACCACCAGCTCAAATTGCATCGATACCTGAAAAGCCGCCAGAGGCAAAACAGGAAGTAGCTCCCAAACCAGTTGAATATCCTCTGCCAAAATTTGATCTTTTGCGGGTGGAAAAAGACGGTTCTGCCGTGATTGCAGGCAGCGCACCCGCAGGCAGCAAGGTCGAGATTTTTGATGGCGATATGATTATCGCAACGGAAACATCCGGCTCTTCAAACCAATTTGTTGCAGTGCTTGATAAACCGCTATCACCCGGCCCCCACGAATTGATTATTCATGCAGGCCTTAAAGATGGACGGACCTTAGTTTCTGCCGAGGCCGGCATCATCAATGTGCCAGACGGGAAAAGCGAACTTTTGGCAATGGTGACAGAGCCGGGCGCGCCAAGCAAAATCATGCAAGTGCCTGAACCTAAGATGAAAAAAGCGGTTGAAATTGCTTCCATCGACCCTGAGCCGAAGAAAGAACCTGTACCGGTAGTCGAAGCTCCCAAGCCTGCTGAAAAAGCCGAAGAGACTAAACCAGTCGAGAAGGCCGAAGAGCCCAAGCCGGTTGAAAAAATTGAAGAGCCAAAACCAATGGTGAAGGTTGAGGAGCCCAAGAAAATTGAGCCTGAGCCGAAGAAAGAAGAACCTGTAAAACCATTAACTCCTGTCCTGATTCAGGCTGCGGAAGTTGAGGGCGAAAAATTGTTTATCGCCGGAACGGGGCAACCGGATATGGTGGTCCATATCTATATTGACGGTGAGTTTTTGGGTAATGCCCAAATCGGCGAACAGGGTTCGTTCTTGTTTGAAAGCAACAGTGGTCTAAAAGCCGGGCGACACGCCGTTCGAGCCGATATGACAGGCAAGGATTCCGCAGAAGTGCTCGCACGTGCCGTGGTTTCACTGTT
This sequence comes from Rhizobiaceae bacterium, assembly GCA_016763155.1. GTDB lineage: Bacteria > Pseudomonadota > Alphaproteobacteria > Rhizobiales > Rhizobiaceae. The sequence continues at coordinate 14,212 of JAESUH010000127.1, read as the reverse complement.
GCATGAGCCAGAAATTGAAAAACCTGCCGTGGTTGCAAAGGCAGAACCCAAGGTGGTTGAGCCAAAACCTGTGGAAGTCGCAACAACCGAAAAAATGGTCGAGAAGGTGATCGAAGAAAACGAACCTCCAAAAGCTGCTGAGGCAGTAGTTAAACCAGTGGAAGAACCTAAGACGGAAGTGGCTGCGATTGTGCCTGAAGTTGCCAAAGAGCCAGAAGTTACCAAAGAAATTGTAACAGGTTCTTCCGTGATCATTCGTAAGGGGGATAGCCTATGGAGAGTTTCCCGACGTCACTATGGTGAGGGTATTCGATACACCACCATTTTTGATGCCAACCGCGAACAAATCCGTGATCCTCATTTGATTTTCCCCGGTCAGGTTTTCGATATTCCTGAATTTAAGGAAGAAAAACAGGATTAAGAAATCTATCGCAGGAATTGACTTTATCGTAATTTAACGATAAGGATTAGGGATGATCAAGTCCTCCCCCTGTGACCAGATAAGTAGCAATGAAAAAATTGATAATCCCGATCTGGCCAGCCAGCTAAAAGCGCTAGGGCATCCCGCGCGTTTGGAAATAATTTCAAGATTGACCGCGTCAAAAGAACAATGTTGCGGTGAGGTTTGTGAATGTTTGCCATTGGCTCAATCAACGGTATCCCAGCACTTGGAAATCTTAAGAAAAGCTGGGCTGATCATATCAAAACAGGTGGGAAACCGGTCTTGTTTCACCCTTAATCAGGATGCCTTGACCAAGGTTTCCGCGGCACTTGCTGCAATTGGCGGGAAACTGCCGCAAAATTCAAAGAACTGCTGAACAAAGGACGCCGCAATGGCAAGTTCCAAAATTAAATCCGCCGGAAATCAGCCGGCAGATGATAAATCTACCCGGACTAACGCCACTAGCCGACCATCTTTGGTGAGTGCTGAGAGCGGCGATATGGCCACGACCCTGCGTAATCTGTGGCCCTATATGTGGCCCACAGACAGGCCGGATTTGAAGCTCAATGTGTTGTGGGCCATGGCCTTCATGTTGATCGGCAAGCTGATAACCGTGTTTATTCCCTATCTGTATAAGATGGCAACCGACTCCCTCACCGGAGAACTTGGAGATTACGGGTATCTGCCGCCGCTTTTGCTGGCGCCATTCATGCTGGTGATAGCCTATAATGTTGGTCGCCTGGTGATGGTGGGCTTCAATCAGGCCCGCGATGCCTTGTTTGCCGGAGTAGGGCAAAATGCTGTTCGCCAGCTATCATCCATCACCTTCCGTCACATGCATTCTCTCAGCCTTCGCTATCATTTGCAGCGCCGCACCGGAGGTCTGTCTCGAGTCATTGAAAGAGGCACAAAGGGCATTGATTCCATTGTGAGATTTACCATTTTGAATGGCATTCCCACTGTAATAGAATTTGCATTGATGGCGATGTTCATCTGGTATCTGTTTGATGCCTGGTATGTGCTTGTTATCGGCGTGATGGTTTGGCTTTACACGTGGTTTTCAATTAAAGCGACAAATCGACGAATTGAAATTCGCCGCGATATGAATACCAATGATACAGAAGCAAACGCCAAAGCCGTCGATAGTCTGCTAAATTTTGAAACCGTCAAATATTTCGGCAATGAAGATCTGGAAGCAAGACGCTTTGATGAATCCATGGCGCGCTTTGAGACTGCGGCTGTGAAAGTGTGGACCTCGCTCGCATGGTTGAACTTTGGTCAAACGGCCATCATCACCATCGGTATGGGTGCATGCATGGCAATGTCGGCGCTGGCAGTTCAGCGCGGGGAGCAGACATTGGGCGACTTCGTCATGATAAATGCACTGTTGATGCAATTATCCATCCCGCTCAATTTTATTGGGTTTATCTACCGTGAAATTCGCCAGGGCTTTACCGATCTGGAGGAGATGTTCTCACTATTGGGTGTTGATCAGGAAATTCAGGATGATCCAGATGCACATGATTTAGAAATCTCCGAAGGCACCATCTGCTTTAAAGATGTTTCTTTTCATTATGATCCAGAAAGGAAAATATTGAAGAAGGTAGATTTCGAAGTGCCTGCTGGCAAAACGGTTGCAATTGTTGGCCCTTCAGGGGCGGGAAAATCTACGATCTCTCGGCTTCTATTCCGGTTTTATGATGTTACCAGCGGCGCGATAACCATTGATGGTGCCGATATCAAAAACGTTACGCAGAATTCCTTACGTCAACAGATCGGCATGGTGCCTCAGGATACAGTTCTGTTTAACGAAAGCATCCTCTATAATATCCGCTATGGACGCCCTGGTGCAAGTGACGAGGAAGTCGAACACGCGGCAGAAATGGCGCAAATCGGTGACTTTATCAAAAGCCTGCCGGATGGCTATCACACTCAGGTGGGTGAGCGGGGCTTGAAACTTTCCGGAGGCGAGAAACAACGGGTTGCCATTGCGAGAACCCTGCTAAAAGCACCGCCGATTTTGATCTTGGATGAAGCAACATCCGCACTCGATACCCAAACTGAACGCGAAATCCAGTCAGCCCTCGATATTGTTTCGCAAAACCGGACTACTCTGGTCATCGCCCATAGATTATCGACGGTTGTCAGTGCCGATGAGATCATCGTTTTGCGTCAGGGAGAAATCATCGAGCGGGGAACCCATAAAAAGCTATTGAGCAAGAAGGGCTTGTACTTTGATATGTGGAATCGTCAGCGCGAGGCAAGTAAGGCAGAGGACCGCTTGCGCGTTGCCCGTGAGTTGGCAGATCAATAGATTTGGTGTGGTTGAAACAAACGAGCCCATGACATTTCACAGCAGACTTGCTATTGCATGAGGTGATCCCCAGCTTACAGGGAGACAAAAATTCTGAGAGTTGACATATGAGCCTGACTAATTCCATCAAAAATGCCCTTCCACCCATCCATCGCGAAGGATATCCCTTCATTGCGGCCTTTGGGATAGGGGCAGTTATTCTTGGCTGGATCTGGGATCCGCTATTTTATATCGGCATCGGACTCACCCTATGGTGCGCCTTGTTCTTTCGCGATCCTCAACGGGTAACACCCGTAAGCAATGATCTTGCAGTTAGCCCTGCGGATGGAAAAGTGTCATTTGTAGGCAAAGTCATTCCGCCTGAAGAGCTAAACCTTGGCACCGATGAAATGCTGCGCATTTCCGTTTTCATGAACGTATTTAACTGCCACGTGAACCGAGCCCCCATGCAGGGAAAAATCGAGCGGATAAAATATACAGCCGGGAGCTTCTTGAATGCTGAACTCGATAAGGCATCAGAGCAAAATGAACGAAATGCGCTCATTTTATCCACTGAGCATGGCGATATCGCTGTAGTGCAGATCGCAGGTCTGGTGGCGCGTCGTATTATTTGTTGGGCTCAAGAAGGTAATGAACTTGGCGCAGGTGAGCGTTTTGGCCTGATCAGGTTTGGCTCGCGGCTGGATGTTTATTTACCGGCATCAGTCAGCCCGAATGTATCATTGGGCCAAATTGCTATTGCAGGAGAAACAGTGTTGGCTCGCTTCAATGAAACAGCAATTGTTCCACTCGTGCGTGTAAGCTAATGGAACCGCCATTCCCTCCATTTGATCCTGACGGCTCTGCTGGAAAAAATAACGAAAAGCCGAAAACAGTTCAGGCAACACGTCTGCGCGATATTCCCTTGCGAAAAATAGTTCCCAATCTGCTTACCTTATTTGCAATTTGTTCCGGTTTGACCTCGATCAGATTTGCCATCGAAGAGCGAATGGAACTTGCGATTGCCGCGATCATTTTAGCTGCCTTTCTCGATGGTATTGATGGCAGGGTTGCGCGGTTCTTGAAGTCCACCAGCCGTTTTGGTGCGGAAATGGATAGCCTTGCAGATTTTGTAAACTTCGGCGTCGCGCCCGCAATGATACTCTATTTCTCCCAACTGAACGAAATCAAATCCATAGGGTGGATAGCAGCACTTCTATATGTCATTTGCGCCTGTTTGCGTCTTGCACGCTTCAACGTCATGCTGGATATGCCCGACGTACCTAAATGGCAGAACAAGTACTTCACCGGCGTTCCGGCTCCAGCCGCCGCGTTGATCGTTTTATTGCCAGTTTATGTGTCCCTGTTAGGGCTTGAGATGAACGCTACGACAGCATGGTTTGTAGCAGCTTATACGGTTGGAATTGGCTTGTTAATGGTCTCCAACCTGCCAACATTTTCCGGCAAGGATTTCTCTAAAAGCATTCGCCGTGACCTGGTGTTACCAATGATGATCCTTGCCGTGGCTTTGGCAGGGTTATTGTTAACCTATCCTTGGTCAACCCTGATGGCCATAACTCTTGGCTATCTGGTATTCATTCCGTTGTCGTTCGCTCAATGGAAAAAAGATGCGGCTAAAACCGCTGTCGAGGCATCACTAACTGACAAGTAAATAGTTCGCAAGACGGGTTAGGTCTATGACCTAGCCCGTCTGCGTTTGCAATCTATTCAGCGGCATCTGCGATATCGCGGGTGCTTGTTGTTTTGCGCTTTTTACTGGCTGTTGTCGCTTTGCTTCTGGCTCCAGTTTTCTTGACTGCAACTTTGCGTTTGGCCGGTTTCCGTGGCGCTGCTTTAGTTGCAGGCTTGCGTTTGACTGGTGCAGGAGCTGGAACGCTTGCTGCAACTTTCGGCAGCTCTTCTTCTATCTTCTCCGGCATCTGATCAGGTACGCGCTTAGGTAGAGGAATTTCCGCAACCTTCGGTGTCTCAACCACAGCGCCGGAAATTCCAGCACCTGCCATTGCTGGCTCCAATTGTGTTTTTGCAAACAAACCAGAAACCCACCGACCCAATGAGACAAACCATACGCCCACTGCTCCAATATTGGCAGGCAGGGACAGCATGACCGGGATCATTACCAAAGTCAGCAGGGTAGAGAACCCAAGGCCTGAAATGATCGCTGTCGATAATTGCACCCACCAGATTGAAGTAATCGAGCCTACGGTGACAATTTGATCAATGAAGTTCACATTGATCATTAGTGCCATCGGGATCAGACCCATAATGGTTGTAACGGTGGTCAACATAATTGGCCGTAGGCGCTGGCCAGCGGTTTTTAGAACCGCCTGTTTGATATCAACGCCTTCTGAACGCAATCGGTTATAGGTGTCTATCAGCACAATCGCGTTGTTGACCACAATGCCTGCAAGCGCCACCACACCGGTGCCAGTCATGATGATGGAGAATTTCTGCCCCGTAATCATCATTCCAATCAAAACGCCCACAACGGCCAAAATAACCGTCGAGAGGGTCAATATGGTTTGGTAGAATGAGTTGAACTGGGTCAGAAGAATAATAAACATCAAGAACAGCGCGCCAATGGCCGCTTTACCCAGAAACTCTCCGGATTCTTTCTCTTCCTTATCTGCGCCACGGAATTCAAGTTTAACATCCGCTGGCCATTCCTGGGTATCCAGCCAAGCCTTAATTTCAATGATCTTGGCTGCTGATGTCAGTCCGCCTTTTGCAGCATCAGCATCAATGTTGGCTTTTACATCCATGGTGTAAAGGCCGTCGCGCCGGGTAATGGATGCAACCTTGTTTTTTGCCTGCATGGTGACAAAATTTGACAGGGGCACCTGACCGTTTGGCGTACGCAGTCGCAAATCATCAAGCCGGTCGAGTGATCGTTGTTCTTGAGGAAGTCTGACACGAATATCAACTTCATCGTCTGAATCATTTGGTCGGTATTTTCCGATCAAAACGCCGTTGGTCACCAGTTGGATCATCGAACCAACCGCAACAATGCCAGCATTGTAGCGGCCTGCTTCTTCGCGATTTACCGTCAGTTCCCACTCAATTCCGGGCAGGGGACGGCTGTCTTCAATATCCTGAAGGTCGCTATAGCTATCGAACTGTTCCCGTATCCGCGCAATGGCAGCTTCCATATGTTTGTAATCGGTAGATTTAACCTGCAAACGCACATCTTTACCGGTTGGAGGGCCACCTTCAACCTTGCGAATTTCAACTTTGATACCTGCTATTGCTGCTGTTTTCTGCTTGATTTCAGCAAAAATATCTTTCGCTTTACGCCGTTCGCTATAGCTGGAAAGATCCATCTGCATGATCGCGATGGTGTCAGCTGGAAGATCTTGCGGGCCTCCGGGGTTAATGCCACCACCGCCACGTTCCCCACCGGGGGCTGTTGCGGTCATAACGGTATTTTCAATACCCTGGATTTTTAAAACCTCGGTTTCGACTTCAATGGCGATATCACGAATATCATTTCCTGAAAGATTGCCCCGCGCAGAAACCACCAGAATGGCCACGTTGGGTTCTTCTTCAACAAAGAATTCGACGCCTTTGCTGTTTTCGCCAAACATTGAAAATGTGGTAATTGTTATGCCAAGAATAAGCGCAATGACGACAATATTGCCAAAAATATTGGCAGTCGCCAGATGCAGAATACGCAAATAACCACCGGTAAAGCCGGGGATTTTGTCAACTTCCAGTTTGGAAGATGAAGAAAGCATTTTCGCGGTAGGATCAATGCCCACAGGGTGTTCTTTACGGTAAGCAAGAATTATCCCAACAACCCACCATGCAACAATCCCGGCAATAACCACACTACCAAGAGTACCGGCAGTGCGAAGTGTTTCGCCGTAATTTGCAAAGCCTGCATACCACGCTGCAGCACCTGCAATTCCCGCAATTGCCAATGTTTGGAATATGCGGGCATATTTGGCAAAGAAGTCGGAAATCGTGGCAAGCAACGCCCCAGTCGTGGGCATGAATACCAGTGCCGTGAGGAGGGAAGCTGACAAAACGATAATTACCATCACCGGCAAATAACTCATGAATTCGCCTGGAACTCCTGGCCAAAGCAACAGAGGCAGGAAGGCTGCAAGTGTTGTGGCGGTAGAGGAAGCGACGGGCCAGAACATCAATTTGGCAGCGCGCGGATAGGCTTCCGCTGCTGGCATGCCTTCAGCCATCTTACGGTCGGCATATTCAGTTACAACAATGGCGCCATCAACCAGCATCCCAACGGTTAGCACCATGCCGAACATCACCATCATGTTCACAGTCATACCAAGGGCTGAGAGTATCAAAAAACCCACCATGAACGAGGTGGGTATTGCAAGGCCAACCAGCAGGCCGGAGCGAACCCCAAGCGAACCAACAACAACAATCATTACCAGCGCGATCGCTGTCATGATGGAAGATTGCAATGATCCCAACACTTCAAAAATAAAGCTGGATTGATCCAGCAGAAAATTGATTTTGACGGTGCTTGGCCATTCTTTGGTGAACTCGGCCACTACTCGGCGCACTTCAATATTGTTTTCAATAATGTTCGTGCCGATGCGTTTAACAATTTCGAGCGACATGGCAGGATTACCATTCACCCGGGTAAAACTTGATGGGTCTTTGAATGTGCGGCGAATTTCAGCCACGTCCCCCAGGGTAACAACCCCTTCACCATTTTGTTTGATGGCAATTGAGAATACATCTTCAGCAGATTCAACGAGACCCGGTAATTTCAGATTAAAACGGGCATTGCCGTCATCAATAAATCCAGCCGGAACCATCTGGTTGTTCTGGCTCAAGGCTGTAAGCAATTCCTGCTGTGTGATGTCATAGGATTCAAGCTTCATCAAATCCAGAATGACTTCCAGCATTTCGCCACGCGAACCGCTGAGCTTTGCTTCGCGAACAGAGGTGATTGATTCAATCTCGTCCTGCAGTTTCTTTGCCAAAGTGAACAGCGTGCGCTCCGGCACATTGCCAGATAGAGTGACCACAAGGGTAGGCTTCAAAGCCAGATTAGTTTCAAAAATACCCGGTTCATCCGCTTCGGCTGGCAGTTCAGCTTTTGCCTTGTCTACCTTGTCGCGAATATTCGCAATAACTTTGTCTTTATCGCTGCCAATGTTGAATTCAAGAATAATAGTCGTGTTGCTTTGTGAGGAAATTGTGGTGATTTCCTTTAGCCCATCAAGGCCGCGCAACTGGGTTTCCATCGGTCGCGCCAACAGCCGCTCAGCATCTCCGGGCGAAATACCCTGCTGATTGACCGAGATTAGATACACCGGCACATCAATGTCGGGATCAGCTTCTTTGGGAATATTGATATATGTAAATATCCCAGCCACCACCATGACGACCATCATCGTCAAAACGGTTTTAGGTCGCGATAGAATTGTCTCTAGTGCACCAATCATTTTTGTGTCTCCACAGAAGCCATCTTGTCAGCTACCGGTTCTACTTTTTCGCCTTCACCAACATAATCACGGCCAAGGGAGATAATTCTCATCCCTTCTGTGGGACCACTGACCCAAAACCCGTCATTTGTTCTGGCAAGAATTTTAACAGGGACAAACCTGACAGTATTATCATCGTTCAGCGCACTAATGCCGATTACGCCACTATCCGCCAAACCAATCCAGGAAGGAGACAAGCGATAGGCTGCTTGGGCAGGAAGCACCACATCGGCACTAGCTGTAAGCCCGTCCCGAATGTTGTTTTTAGAGTTTTCCAACTCGATTTCTACTTGAAACGTGCGGGTTTTTGCATCGGCAGATGTGGCAATATAGCGAATTTTGCCATTTACGATTTCGCCCGTAACAAGGGTAACATCGGCTACCATTCCCAGTTCAATTTTGCTCACATCCCGCTCGGAGACCTGCCCAATGAATAACATCGGGTCATTGTCAATCAATGTGATGCAAGCGTCACCAAGTCTCAGCATATCACCAACTTCGACAACCGGGTCCTGAACAATGCCGGATGCATTGGCACGGATTTCTGTGCGGGCGATTTCCAATTCAGCCTGAACAAGACCAGCCTTGGCTGAATCGAGCGCGAATTTAAATTGGTTCACGCTGGTTTTTGAAGCAAACCCACGCTTGGAAAGTTCTGTTTTTGCACTGTGGTCACCTTCGGCCTGCGCCAATTGTGCTTTGGCTTGAGCGAGCTTGGCTTCACGTGCGCCGCGTTCAAGAACGCAAACCAGATCGCCTTGCTTGACGGCCTGACCTTTGCTCACCAATCGCTGTTTGACGATCCCGATGGTTTCGCTGCGAATGGTGACAATCGCATTTGCCTTGGTACGCCCTCGCACCTGAATATGCTCAGAACGAAGTTCAGAAAATAGCGATACATAGCGCACCTTGAACAATTCCGATGACGCTTTTGCTGTGCGCTCAGAAATGGTTTCTAGGCTGTTGTCACCGCTGCCCTGACCACCTGTGATCAGTTTACCGGTATACATCCAGCCGCCAAGGCCAGCGCAAATTGCCAGCGCAATAATGTGGGATCCTTTGATCCTAAATGTCATATTTTTACACGCCCGGGAGAAAGGCGCCCCTTATTCAGCCGCTTCAGTTGATGGATTTTTTAACAATCCACCAGCTAATCCAATTAGCGAACTTTTGTTTTTGTTTAGATAGTCGAGATCACAATTCATACAATAGAGGCCGTAATTTCCGACCCATTCTGTGGCTTCATTGTCACAATTTTCCATGACGCCTTTAATCCGCTCCATCGTATTTGTGAGGTGTTCTATGCGGGATTCGATGGATTTTTTAATAATTTCAGCAGGTTGCGTGCCAGCGTTGAGGGCAAGCAACATAAACTCAGATTTAAATTTATCTGGAGCAGGAGGTTGGGCCAAAGCTTCGATAAACTCCATGCGGCCCGTATCGGTGATTGAATAGACCTTGCGATCAGGTTTTCCGCTTTGCACTTCCGCACGTGAGGTTACCATGCCTTCTTTTTCAAGTCGTGCAAGAGTGGGATAAATTGAGCCAAAGCTGATTTCAACAAAATAGCTAAACTGGCCATCAGTCGAAAGCTTCTTGATTTCATAACCTGTAGCGTCCTGGGCGTTTAAAATTGCCAGAATGAGCGTATTGATATTCATAAATCACCTCGTTTATGCCAACGTCATTTCACTAGCTGACAAAAGCATATGCATTTTTATCATATAGTGGAACGATATATATCATTCAAGAATATGATGAAACTTTTTTTAATTAGTGAAAATTTTGCTATCACGACGAAATTCTCGCCTCTCAAGCCAATCTACAGGTTGTATATTAATGATAGATTTCTATTTCGCCCCGACTCCTAATGGCTGGAAAATTTCCATCATGCTGGAGGAATGCGGCCTTGATTATAAAACTCACCTCATCCGTTTGATCAAAGGGGATCAATTTAAGCCGGAGTTTTTAAAGATCAGCCCCAATGCCAAAATGCCTGCCATCGTCGATCATGACGGGGAGGATGGCCCGGTGAGCGTTTTTGAAAGCGGAGCCATCCTGCTTTATCTGGCCGAAAAAACCGGACGCTTTGCACCGACCGATAAGCTCGGCAAAAAAGAGCTGATGGAATGGCTGTTCTGGCAGGTGGGCAATCAAGGGCCAATGGCAGGACAATTGAGCCACTTCAGGAATTACGCACCCGATGGCCAGGATTACAGCTTCAAACGCTATCACGGCGAATATGAGCGCAATCTAAGCGTGCTGGAGAGGCGGCTTGAGGGCCGGGATTATATTCTGGGAGAATATTCCATCGTCGATATGATCTCATGGCCATGGGTGTTGATTGCCAAAGCCATCGGGGTTCCATTGGACAAGTTCCCAAATGTCAGCGCTTGGCGCAATCGTATCAAAGATCGCCCGGCAGTTCGCCGCGGTGTTGATTTGTTAAAGGATCAACAAAACAAAGGCCACAATGCCGAAAATGCTAAACTGCTATTCAACCAGTCGGCGGATAGTTTTAAATGAAGCGTGTGATGATCATCGGTGGGGCGGGATCAGGGAAATCGACACTGGCACGCAAATTGGGCGTGCTTACCGGCTTGCCTGTCATCCACACAGATCAGATATATTGGACGTCCGGCTGGGTTGAGCGGGCTGTTGAGGAGAAACTTAAGCTCATCTCTCAGGCGCATAAACGCGAAAGTTGGATAATTGAAGGTGATATATCCAGCACTTTTCCCGAGCGTGTGGCACGGGCAGACACCTTTATTTGGCTGGATTTCTCCCTGCATATTCGGCTTTGGCGAATCCTTAAGCGAATTTGGCTTTACTATGGAAAAACCCGACCGGACTTGCCGAAGGATTGTCCGGAACGCTTTAGTTGGGAATTTATCGGCTGGATTATCTCTTCAAGACACACAAACCGCATGGAACAGAAAACCGTCATGGATAATCTACCGCCACATCTGGACATCCACCATTTGCGAAACCTCACTGAGGTTCGGGCGTTTCTTGCTACAATCAAATAATGCTAGGCACGCCCGGTGTTTGCCATTCGCCGGTTGGGAAATCAAAAATCAACCCGTTTTGCGTTAGTTCCGGCGATCCCATCATAACCAGCGTATCCCCAAACTCTGAAGGGTGGGGCAGGGTGCTCGGGTCTTCACCAGGTAATGCAAGCGCCCGCATTGCAGTGCGCATGCCACCTGGATTTGCGATATTTACCCGGATGGGCCCATTTTTGCATTCAGCAGCATAAGTCTGCCCTAATGCATGAACAGCCGCCTTGGAGACAGAATAGGCGCCCCAGAATGGGCGACAGCTATAGGCTGCACCCGAACCAATGATAATCATACGTCCGGCTTCTGATGCCCGCAATAATGGGTCCATTGAACGTATGAAACGCCAATTGGCAGTTACATTGACGGCCAGAACTTTTTCAAATTCTTTTGGATCAAAATGCCCTAATGGCGATAATCCGCCAAGCATTCCGGCATTGGCCAATAACACATCCAGCCGGCCCCATTGCTTGTCGATTGCTGCACCAAGCCGGTCAATTGCGTCATAATCGGTAACATCCATGGGAACCAGAGTGGTGCTTCCGCCTTCAGCCTGAATAGCGTCGTCCAGCTCTTCAAGCCCTCCCACGGTCCGTGCGACTGCAATCACGTGATAGCCGGCCCGCGCATAGGCGAGGGCTGCAAAATAACCAATACCGCGTGATGCGCCTGTAATCAGCGCAATGCGTTCGCCAGAATCGTCACTCACGCGCGGGCTTCCGACAGAAGTGCAATTTGTTTGATATTATCGCGATTTTCATGGTCTGCCAGTGAAGTTGGATATTCACCGGTAAAACAGGCATCGCAATATTGAGGACATTCATTATTGCGCGAGGCTTCTCCTGCTGCGCGGTATAGGCCATCAATCGAAATAAAGCCGATTGAATCTACCCGAATGAAATCAGCCATTTCCTCAATGCTCATGCGGTGAGCCAGCAATTTGTGCTTGTCGGGGGTATCAACCCCGTAAAAACAGGATGCCGCAGTCGGCGGGCTGGCAATGCGCAAATGTATTTCGCTTGCGCCTGCTTCTCGAACCATCTGCACGATTTTTTTGGATGTGGTTCCGCGCACGATACTATCATCCACCAACACAACTCTTTTACCTTCAAAGGTTGCGCGGTTGGCATTGTGCTTCAGTTTTACGCCCATATGGCGAATGGAATCTGTCGGCTGGATAAACGTGCGGCCCACATAATGGTTCCGAATGATACCCAGTTCAAACGGCAAATTTGAACCCTGAGCATAACCAATGGCTGCCGCATTGCCGGAATCTGGTACCGGCACAACGATATCCACGTCAGCAGGTTGTTCACGGGCGAGTTCGATACCGATATTTTTACGTACGGTATAAACATTCTTGCCGGAAATAACGGAATCAGGACGGGCAAAATACACATATTCAAAGATACAGAACCGGCTTGGTACTGGATCCTGGGAATCGAATGGGCGGATGCTTTTGATCCCGTCATCTGCAATAATCACCAATTCACCCGGATCAATATCCCGGACAAATCGTGCGCCAATTATATCAAGAGCGCAACTTTCGGAAGCTAGAATGTAAGCGCCGTCCAGATCTCCCAAAACCAGTGGGCGAACGCCGAGCGCATCGCGGCAACCAATCATTTTCTTATTGGTAATACCGACAATTGAAAACGCGCCTTCAAGTCGATTAAGCGCTGCTACCAATTTGTCTTCAAACATTGGCTGCTTGGCCATGGCAATCAGATGCAGGATAGCTTCAGTATCGGATGTGGATTGAAAAATTGCTCCATCCCGCTGTAATTCGCGACGAAGGGTCATGCCATTGGTGAAATTGCCATTGTGGCAAACCGCAAAGCCGCCAGCTGCAAATTCTGCAAAGAAAGGCTGCACATTGCGCAATTCATCACCGCCAGCGGTGGAATATCGTGTATGCCCAATGGCGCGGTGCCCATTCAAGCGTTTCATGACTGAGGGCTTGGTGAAGGTATCACCAATCAATCCCATATGGCGTTCTGCAGAAAACTGCGTTCCATCGAAGGAAACGATGCCCGCTCCCTCTTGTCCACGGTGCTGCAACGCGTGCAAGCCAAGTGTTGTTAGCGCGGGAGCATCATCATGCCCGAAAATGCCAAATACGCCGCATTCCTCCCGAAGCTTATCGTCGTCAGGATTTCCAAATGCCATTGGGTATTGTCCTTATTGTCAGACCAGTAATTGGGTCAGGCCAGAACTGAAATTAGTGCCAGTATTAGGATTGCGTTTCCGGTGTGTTGTTACCGGCGTTGCCACCTTCATCCGGGCCCTTGGTTTTTGATTTGATTTGTTCCATCAAATCGTCAGGAAGCACCTGGGTAATGCTTTCTCCAAGTGATTCGAGTATCGGTTTTGATTTGGCGTTAGCAATCCACGGAGGCTGGTTATCCGGTGAAAGAGAATTGTAAAACAGCAATCCGACAATCACCAGCAACGCACCACGCATCGCTCCAAAAACAAAACCCAACGTGCGGTCCAGCGCACCAATTCGGCTATCAACGATGAAATCCGCAATCCTCATGGTGATAAGGCTGACTACAATCAGCGTCACCAAAAATATCACAGCCCCGGCAGCAATGTCTGCAATTACGGGGCTGTCATTGATCACTGTGGTGTATTGGGCCGCAAAGGGTGAGAGCTGTTTGTAAAAATAAAACGCAGCCGCCGCAGCAGCAACCCAGGAACCGATAGACAGCACCTCACGAGAAAACCCGCGTATCATCGCCAGAATTCCAGAAATCAGCATTAATCCGATCAAGAGACCATCAAAAACTGTGATAGACATTTAGTGTCCTTTTTACCTGCATCGATGGCTGGTCAATTCGAATATTGGCCAAATCAATCACAAAAAAGTTTGTCGATTGTGAGGTAGGCCACCATTTTGCTTCAATTAACCTGAATTTGCGCTATTTTC
>JAESUH010000126.1 GCA_016763155.1 Rhizobiaceae bacterium | reverse complement strand
TTCGACTACATCGAGATGTTCTATAATCCAAAACGTAAACACACGAACAACGGAATGCTATCACCCGCAGACTTTGAACAGCAGAAAAAATCGAAACCGCAAGGTGTCTAGGAAACTAGGGGCAATTCACTCAATGGAAATTGTTTATAACCTGAAACTTTCACCACTGTTGTTTTCTTGATCCTTTGCAGTGTAGGAGCTACTGTGTTCTTAGAGGTTGTGGTCGATACAGAACCAATTTGGTTTCTTTTAGATAGCGGCAACGTTTTTCATATTATAATCGTATTTCTGTTTAGATTCTGAATTTTGACAGACTGCCATAGGCTTCTGATGACTTTTGTATCCGTTCCTGGTCTTTAAACAATCTATTGGAAATATCTGACAATATTGGCGTCTCAGTTATGCTGCATGCTTGGAAGAAGCATTCTCTTGCCGAACTTAAACCCCTCAGGATCACGTTGTTTTGGGATTGCAGAATAGGGGCCAGTAAACGGAACCCCACAGGATAAACGCAAAGCTCCATAAAGCGGTGGCAAATGCCTGGGTTGTTCCGGCGGGAATTTCCAGAAACCCCAAATCTGGCAATATGCGCATAAACATGCCTGAGATAAGGAAGACGAACGCCAGTTTTGTTCTGATGTGAAACTTCAGTTTCTGACCGCAATGTAATAAGCCTGCGATTGAAAACACCGCCATGATCCCTGTGCCGATCCCTCCCATGAAAGCAATATGCAGCCCGCTTGTTTCTGTTATAGGTGCGCCCAGCCGTGCCGCTCCTATGACCACCAGGCCTATCCCGGCCAATGCGCTTGAGGAGGCGAGTACGAGAATTTCGGCCCTAAAGGCTTCGCGGCCTATGAAAGCTTCTCCAACACGATCGAGGAATGCGGCACCTGCTGCAATCATCAAAAATGCAGTGACGGGTTCAGCCAGCCCTATGAGTTCACCGATAATCGCGATGGCCGTAAGGCCGGAGGCGAGGTTCATGCGACCGGGATGCGGGCGAAATGGTGTGGTTTTCTCGCTCGGGTCCAGTATGAGGTTGGTCACCGGTACCGTGACGCGGGATAGAGCCAAGCCCAGTAATCCAAGGAACACAAATCCTGGCAGATGAGCTGCCATTTTTGAAAACTCAAAGTCATCGGTAGTGAAGCCAAATCGGGCCAATGCTTCTGCACTGAATAACGCGATTATCCAACCGGCAAAGCTGAGCAATCGGGTGGTGCGTTTTTTAAGAGACACGTTGATAATGTATGCCACCAATGCTCCCATCCATATTAGATCGGCGATGGCTCCTATGAAGGCAATTGTATCTGCGCCCAAAAGGCCGATGATGCGGGCTGTGCCCCAGATGCCTGCAAGCAAGAATAGCGGTCTGCCACGCAAAGAAGGCGTATCGGTCCATTCGGGGATTGCGGTGGTGATAAATCCGATGAGGGCTGCGCCGAAACCGCCAATGATCATCTCATGAGCATGCCAGAATGAGGGTGGGATCGAGTGGGCAAAGGGTAGATCAAAGTTATGAACGAATACCCATAAAACGGGCCAGACCACCAGATAAGATGCGGACAATGGAAAGAACAAGCGGAAGCCTTCATCCCCCAATATGGCTGGCAAGCTTTGCTGGGGCGCAGTTTTTGTTTTAACCATGATTTTCATGCCACTATTCTTTCGTCCACATCATGAATGTGACGAAAGAGCGGGTCATCATGAAGGAATTCCTGCACGCGTGTGAAAACTTCGATATCGCTGCGAGTACCCGGCTCACCCGGAATGGGCCTTTGCCCTATAATCGAGTTTCCATAAACATCCAGTACTATAATTCGGTGGGCAATGCGGGTTGCTTCCATCAGGTCGTGGGTAACAAACAGACCGGCAAACCGGGATGTTTGGGCAGATGCGATCAACAAATCCTGCATGCGCCGTTTTAGGGCAACATCGAGTGCGGTGAACGGTTCATCAAAATATATAAAATCAGGCTCCATGACGAGTGCTCTGGCAATTGAAACCCTTTGGCGCATGCCGCCGGAAAGTTCGACGGGGTATTTATCGAGGTCGATTTGTTCCAAGGAAACCTGTTCGGCGGCTTTTTCGGCCAATTTACGTCGTTCGGTTTTGCCAATTCCGGCGATGCGGAGCGGGTAAGCTATATTATCGCGTGCATTGGCCCAAGGGAGGAGACGTGTATCTTGAAATACCATGCCATGACGATTGTACCCGTGCTCTACGCTTCCTTGAATTTGCTCAATAATGCCAGAAGCAATGTGAATAAGTGTGCTTTTTCCGCAGCCAGACGGGCCAACCAGTGCTACGATTTCGGATGTTGCCACGCTTAAGTTGATTGAATTAAGAACTGTGCGGCCCAAAAAAGCATGGCCTATATTCTTTAATACTAAGGCACTCATCGTTTTACACCCCACGGCTTTGCTGCTTCGCGCCATCTCTCCAACTCAGCACGAACGGGATGTATCATGGCATATTCAACGATGATGAGTGCAATGATTGCGATCAATATCCATGCGAGTGCTACGGTCATGTCGAGATTGGATCGGGCATGAGCCAATGCGCCGCCAATGCCGCCGGTGGAGGTGAGTAATTCAGCCATTACCGCGACCTTAAAGGCCATGCCTACTGCTAAAATCAGAGCGGGAAAGAAATGGGCGCTCAGATGACGCAGCCCGATTGTCCAGACACGCATAATTGGCCCCGCGCCAAATGCTCGCGCCATATCATCCAACCCTCTATCTCTGGTTGCTATGCCTTCAGCGGCACCGGCAAATATGATCGGCATGGATGCTACAATAACGGTGGTAACGATGGTGCCATCGGTTGAACCAAACCAGATCATGGCAAGTACCACCCACGCAATTGGTGGAACGCCAAGGACCACGGTCAGGACCGGTCGAACAACACGTAAGGTGGCGAGGGAATAACCGGCGATTACTCCGGCAGTGCCACCGATTAATGCAGCAAGGAAAAACCCTTTGAGCGCTCGCCCTGCGGTTTTAAGGCTGATTTCTATTGCTTCAGGATCTTGTAGTAAACTTATGACAGTCGAAAAGGTAGCGAGCGGTGCGGGTAAAATGAAATCGCCATAGATATCATGTCCCATTTGCCAGAGCGCCGCCAGAAGGGACAAGCCCGCAAGCCCGGCCCAGCCGGACCATATGAATTTGCCGAACCGGCCAAACCGGTCCAGCGTTGCTGTAATCATTGTGCGCTCACATATAGAAAGTGTCACCGGGTAGCTTGCCGCCAATTTTGTCAGGATCACTTTCCAAAATCGCTTGATACATTGCTTCAAGCGCTGGGCGTGCCTGACTTGAAGTCATTGCTGTGAGGTTGGAAGTTGCTATGGATTTGGCAATGATTGGTTGCGGAAAACTCAATGCCGCTGCTGCATTCTTTGCAGCTGCTCCAGGGTTTGCGATGACATCTGCGGTGGCGCTGACCAATGCTTCTTGCAGAGCTGTTACTATCTCTGGATTATCACCAAGAAACTTTGATGTGACAGCAAGACCTGCCTGAGGAACTACCGAGCCAAGCCCGGTTAATTCACCCCAGGCTTTTTGTATGTCGATGGCGCGCACTACCTTTTTGCCCATTTGACCAGCCTTGATCATAACTGCAGTTGCAGCAGGCTCCGGAACGAGAGCTGCATCCGCCCGACCGGTAATCAACAACTGAATGGCTTCGACAGGTGTGCCGGTATATTGAATTTCAATATCGGATTTAACATCGATGCCGTGATGAACAAGTAGCCTGTTCAACAATATATCCGGTGTGTCACGGTGGAAGGGAACCGCAAATTTTTTGCCTTTCAGGGATTTGAAGTCGGTTATTGTTTCATCGGCGGTGACTACATAGAGCAAACCCTTGGTCATGACATTGACAAGTTTTAAACCGAAACCACGGCCATAGAGATTGGCGGCGGCGGTGGTTGGCATGACGACTGCTTTCATTGTTCCCGATGTCAGACCAGCCCGCAATTCGTCGGGATTGCGCCATGCTTTGAACGAGACTTTATTGGCAATTGCAGAAAGCGCGCCGGTTGCAACTGCGTGAGCAAGGGTAATCGATGGACCTGCTGGTGGACCGTAAAGTACGAGTTCACCCAAAGGTTCAGCTGCTGCCGCGCTACCCAGAGCAGGAATAGCCATGGTTGCTGCCAGTCCTGCGACGACTTCACGGCGGGTTGCCGGTTTGATTGTTTTTTTAATGTCGGTCATTATGTTTAATCCTTGCATTCGCCGGTTATTTGGTTTTTGCGTGCTGAGCCATCACCGGAGGCGCGAGGTTTGCAGGGGTAACGGCTGTCAGCATCAGCGTTACTTCGCCTTCGCGGGCAGAGAGCCAATGTTTTGTACCGGATGAAATCATAAGCACTGATCCCGGGGCGTAAGCTGTTTCTTTCGCCTGCTCCACGGTGTCGCCGTCGGAATAAAACATTGTTCCAGATAACACTGTGGCGAATCTGATATTGCCGTCATTTGTTGCGTGGGCCGTTTTTGCGACCGCTCCGGCTGGAATGCGAACCACCACAATGGCTGGTTTTTTCTGATCATTAAATGCAAGCGGGGTGATTGTTGCCATGCCACCCCAGATTGGTTTTCCCTGTATTTTTGTAACATCGAGAATTGATGTGGGCAGGGATTCTGCAAGGGAGGGTGTAACCAGTGCAGCGAAAATTGCTCCGGCGGTGGCGATGCGTTTCAGAATTGTCATGTGTGTTCTCCATTGGTTGTGTGAAAAATTTGGTGAGTTGGTTTGAATGAGTTATTGGGTGAAATTTAAACCGATGAGCAAAACTACGGTGCCCCACACGCACATATTTACGAATGAGCGCAAGATGCCACCATCCTCTTCGATCGTGATATCCAACCGCTTTAGGACGTAGCTTCCGGGAAAGAAAAAGGCATCGGCCAACATTTGTAGATATTTCATAATGCCGCTCCTAGTTTAGTTGTTTAGGCAAATTGCAATGCTCCATCGACAAAGGTGACTGTGTCATCAAGCTGCCTCAAGGTTTAACAGGTCGCGCAATGCATCATTATTGGTGATGAGATCTGCGATTGTGTAATTGTCGAGCACAGCGATAAAGGCTTGCGTGGCTTCTGCCAAAACGCCTTTGAGGCGACATGCTGGTGTGAGAAGGCAATTGCTTTTTCCTTCTTGCAAACATTCAACCAGAGCAAAATCAACTTCGGTTTTTCGTACTACTTCACCGATAATAATCGAGCTGGCTTTACGGGCGAGGCGTAAACCGCCGGCGCGACCGCGCACCGTTTCGATGAAGCCTTCGCGACCAAGGGTATTTGCCACCTTCATCAAGTGGGTTCTTGAAATGCCGTAATATGCTGCAACATCGGCGATGGTGCACAAGGCGTTGGTATTGGCCGCAAGCTGCATTAGCAGACGTAGTGCATAGTCTGATTGGAGGTTGAGACGCATGATAGTTCCTTTAAAGATGAATATAATATATATCTTTAAATCGACTACGCAACATAAATATGATAATTAGACTCATGTATTTTGGTTGAGTGGTCTACGGGGTTTAAATGCGCAAGTGGCACGTGACAAAGCGCATGTGATGCACGGTGTTGGGAGCAATGATCGCCACGGCATCGCTCAATTTTGAATCGGCTGCCACATCATCGTCATCGAACTCCACAGGCGAATAAATCAAGACACCATCATCCGTTCTAACCCACACCATCGGCATGCTACCCTTGCGCCCTGTTTTGGTGAAATAGTTGTTTTTGCGCGAAGTTTTGTCAATTTAATGTAGGAATTAGGCGTTTAACCCATGTTTACATAACAGTCCCGCATCTGGATGAAACAAAGAAACATTCACGATATATGACCAATTTTCCTCGGCTCTTTGGAGTTTTTCAAATGGCACAATTAAATATTGATTGTAATAGTCAAGTTAAAACTGTAGAAGCAAGGAAGGGGGTTTTTGGTCGGCTCTGACCATAAAATCATAATGGCTTTTAGATATTTCGGTTGGTCAAAATAATCGAATTTCAGGAGTATTGTGTGTGAGAAATTGGCAATAAAATGGATAGCCATATCAACGATACGTTGTTTCACCCAAAAGCCCCGATCAATCCGGATGCTAATATGGCATCATTCCCCCTGAGAGATGATGCCCAATTAATCTTAATTCATCCCTGCAAGCATGAAACTTCGCTACATCTCAATATGACAGGAAGTTATTTTTGTATCAGCCTGACGGGAGAACTGGATTTATGGCAAGGTAGCAACCGCCAACAGATAACCACAGGTAAATTGCACATCTTACGCCAGCCGGAAGGTGCAGATTCACGACACATTAATTTTGGCGCACCTGTCTCGCTGGCTGTGGTCATATTTTTTTCTACCAAATGGAGGCAGTTATGCCCTCAAGGACCAAAGTGTCAGGTGGGCCGTTTTCTGATGAACGGAAATGAAAGCTTCGCGTCCGTGCAAGACCAGACATTCGACCTTGACGATAATGGACTGGCACTTGCCAGAGCCTTGCTTTCCCATAAGCGCGAGAATGATATCGATAGTCTGTCAGCTGAACAATCTGTATTAGGTTTGTTGTCTTGGGCATATGTGAGATATACCTTACCTCTTGAGGTCACGCAGCCTAAGAACTCCTTGCCGCCGAGGATGGCACGTAAAACCCGCTTAGCTGGTGAAATTCTTCGCCAACGTTTTGATAATCCACCAACAATTGCTGAATTAAGTGCCCTTGTCTCCTTGAATGAAAGTGACCTTAAGCGCTGTTTCAAATGTCTTTTTGGCAATCCAATCGCCAGTTATTCTCGTCAAATACGCATGGAGGCAGCTCGAGACCTCTTGTCCCATAGCACTCTAGATATTGCCAGAGTGGCCCTCGAAGTAGGCTTTGCCAATCCCAGTCAGTTCGCCCGAGCTTTCCGTCTACAATACGGTATCAATCCTGCGCAATACCGCCGTTCATCGCACTAAAGAATGATACGGTCCAACAGGCTTTAGCAAGCATTCATGACTGACTCCTGTACGCAATTATTCTGCAAAAACATTACAATAAAGATTCATCTGTTTAGGGTCAGATCGCGCCCAGATGGGGGCGCATTGCCTTCTTCACGCTGTATTAATGGAGCCATTAGGCAAGGAACATCAACTTTTCTCAGGTGAAAAGCGACCTTGTCAGGTAACAATACGGGGATCACCCCGTGAAAAAGGATGGGGCAGATGCAGAGAGAGAGACACCAAAACTTATTGGAAAGATTTGACACCAAACGGCTCAGAATAAATACGGTTTCCAAGGCCCGGCATTTTCGCTTCCATCTTTTATCAACAACATCAATTATGTGTTTTGCGCTGGCTAATTTTGCACCGCCAGCCTTTTCGCAATCAGCAACGCCCGGCGCAACTATTTTGCTGGAGCGCATTGTCGTTGGTGGGAGTCCTGAAGATATTGCCCGGGAACGCATAAATGCCATGCCCGGGGGCGCGGCCCTGATCTCCTCAGAAGATAATGAAGGCAAGGCGGATGTCACAATCGCCGATACATTGAGAGTCGTGCCTGGCGTCATCGTACAAAGTTTCTTCGGCGGTAATGATCAGCCCCGCATTCAAATCAGGGGATCAGGACTGCAACAAAACCCGGTTGAGCGTGGTATTCTCATCTTACGCGATGGTCTGCCGCTTAACCGTGCTGATGGATCCTATATCATTGGTCTGGCTGATCCGCGTCAGGCAGAGTTCATTGAGGTCTTTCGCGGTCACACGGCTAATCGTCTGGGTGCCACAGTACTTGGAGGTGCCATTAATTTCACCTCACCCAATGGGAGAACATCTCCTGGCTCAAAGATTACGCTGGAGGCAGGCAGTTTCGGCCAAATGAACGGTTCCCTCAGCACTGGTGGCAGTAACGAAAATATGGATGCCCATCTACAAATTAGTGGTACCAAACGCGATGGTTTCCGTGATTACAACGAATCCGAACGCCTGAATATTAATCTCAACGTGGGGGCACAAATCAATGAGAATATCAGCACTCGATTGTTCCTAGGCTATACAGATCTGGAGTTTGATGTCTCCGGGCCTCTTACATGGACAGACTTGAAAAAGAATCCCAAGCACGTGCATCCAGGTCCAACTGTAACGCTCCCTGGTCCGACAATTGCTAACCCCGGGCCAAACGTTATCCGTGACCAGCCAACGCGCAAATCAGAACAGTTCCGCATCGGCTCTCGTACTTCATTAAACTATGATTTTCATGCCGTTGATTTTGGGCTGGGATACAGTTCAACTGATGATAGTTTCACTTTCCCCATAGGCGGCGGAATAAGAGACACCGAAGGCGGAGATGCTTCTGCTGTAATACGCTACTCATACAGTCCAGACGATTCAAATCCTCTGCCACTGTTTGAAGCTACAGCCAAATATGTATCAGGAACTGCGGACAGAGAAAACTATCAGAACCTATCAGGCGATAAGGGGGCCTTGTTCGGCAAGAGCGAACTTAATGCGACAACTTTATCTTTGAATGCAGGCATGCACATACCTATTGGTGATAAGTTTACAGTGGCACCAGCCATATCATACTCATACGCTACCCGTAATAATGATGACCTTTTTGGCCGGGGCATGCGCCCGGTTGCTGGATATCACCCTGTTACCGGTGCGCCCATGAATGCTTTTGCGCGACCACAAGATACCAGTTACGATCGGAGCTATTCCGGTTTCAGCCCAAGTTTGGGAGTTATTTATGACATCACCCCCGACAGCAAAATATTCAGCTCTGTCAGTCGTAGTTTCGAACCTCCCACTCATGGTGACCTGTTAGCAACAATAAACGGTACACCTTTCCTCAGTCCGGGTGCACCAGCGGCAGGAACCCCAAGGGTCGCTTTTGCCATACCGGACCTCGAAGCGCAGACAGCCACTACAATTGAAGCTGGTTGGCGCGGGGAAAAAGCAGGGTTCACATGGAACTTGGTCACTTATTATTCTTGGGTCAACAATGAACTGCTCAACTTGCGCGATGCATCAGGTGTCTCTTTGGGGGCGGTGAATGCGGATAAGACAACACACTTTGGTGTGGAGCTTGGCGCCGCAACAACAATCACGGATGCAATCAGCGCGCGCTTGGCCTACACCTATCAGGACTTCAGATTTGATAATGATGCCAAGCATGGCGATAACCGCCTTGCGGGTGCACCACGCCACTCAGTCAACGCAGCCTTACGTTATACTTTTTCATCCGACTTTTTTACCGAGGCTGAAATTAACTGGCGGTCTGGTGATACTCCGGTTGATAACGCCAATACACTATTCAACGAAGCTTGGACAACCGTTGATCTTCGCTCAAGTTATAAAATCAACCAGACCTTCAGCATTTCTGGCGAAGTGCGCAATGTGTTTGATGAAATCTATGCATCTTCAACTTTGATAACAGATGTTGCTCGGGCTGATCAGGCGGCGTTTCTGCCCGGTGATGGTCGTTCATTCCATATTTCTCTGAATGCACAATTTTAATTAAGAAAAGGAAAGCTATGACAAAAACTGATTCAGATGCAATGAACCAACTGCCCGGCATTAAGCTACGCGCAGATAAAATGCCGGGACACTGGCTGCTTGCCCGCCTTGGCAAGCGCGTATTGCGCCCCGGTGGTTTGGCTATGACGCAAGGGCTTCTCAGGGATCTGGCCATAAGCAAAGAAGATTGCGTGGTAGAACTGGCACCAGGTCTCGGTCTGACGGCCCATCTCATACTGGAAGCAGGGCCGCAATCTTATATCGGCATTGAGCGCGATCGTAATGCTGCTGACTGGACGTCGCGGCGTCTACCTGATGTGCCCCATGTTTCGGTTCAAGTTGGTTCGGCCAATAAAACGGGACTTGGCGATTCATGTGCTTCTATTGTGCTCGGTGAAGCGATGCTCTCCATGAATTCACCCGAGCATAAACAACAAATTATGGAAGAAGCTTTTCGGGTATTGCGCCCCGGTGGCCGCTACGCAATCCACGAATTACTAATCGTGCCCGATGATGTTCCCGCGCATGTCAAACAGGATATTGATGATACGTTGTCTGCTGCTATTCATGTTGGTGCGCGTCCTCTGACTGAAGAAGAATGGCGCATCTGCCTGAAATACGCAGGCTTTACGATAGATAAGGTTTCGCATGCGCCGATGAACCTCCTGCGTCCTGCACGGCTATTTGCTGATGAGGGATTTTGGCGAGCCCTTCGTTTTATTCGCAATGTAATTTTTGATGGAGATTCCCGGCGACGTGTTCTCATGATGCGGCGCACCTTTCACAAACACCGCGCGCACCTTCGGGCAATCTCTATTATCGCCCGAAAGGCACCTGAAGCGAGCAAATGACAAAGATGACCCCATGCCATGCCTCACATATCCTCATTCAAACCAGTCGCGAATAACATACAGCGTAATAACGAACGGCCAGAAAGCGTATTGCCTGAGAATGTAATGCCCTACAAACGCACATCGGTCTTCGATCAGGACACCCTCCCGACAGCCCTCTCTCGGGACCACAAAACGAAACCCGGTGTGTGGGGTGTCATTCACGTGCTTGAAGGCCGGCTCGCCTACACCATTACAACGCCCCATGACGAACAAATATTAGAACCAGATGTACCGGGCATTATTCGCCCTGAACAATTACATCATGTGCAATCGTTAGGAAAAGTGCGATTTTTTGTAGAATTCCATCGGTAAGAATTCAACGAAGCAATTGCGCATAACTGCATAAGTAGCACATGGTAAACGCAATGAGCGACAGCTTCGTTCGCACTGTCATGGCTCGAACACTTACAACTCAAATCTTATCTGAATGTCTGCAAAGCGCCGGGCCGTGAGTGCCTAATACCAGACTATTCAGAATTGTTGCCAAGGTCACGATAACTGGTATTTATCATTACCGATCCCATCACTAGTCCAATGGTTTTGACACACAAATTGCGTATCTGTTCAGGGTCAACCGTTCCAACCCTTCCAAAAAACCCATATGAACCCTTTGAGCCCTGTTGATTGCCGAGAGGTTGGTTTGGATTTCAATGTCGCAAAAGCCTTCTTGTTCCAGCATCGCAGCGATATCGGTCTCCTTGGCGCCGTCTTTGAAATACACCTGAGATAAAATGCGTTGGTGGGTTTCAACCATCGCAGGACTTTTGTTACTCTTTGAAACGCCGCTTAGTTTTTCAAATCCTGTCCTGAGGGTATTCAGTATTTTTCCCAGCGTGGTTTTACGAACGAAATCTCCGTCGATGATCAACAGTTTCCCGCCGGGTTTAAGCAGAGTGAACCAATGGGCAAACGCCGTTTGAGGATCAACCAATGTCCACACGAGATGGCGCATTACGATCACATCGTAGCTGCCTTCATCTTCACCGGTTCTTTCTGCATCTGCGACAAGAAAGGAAATGTTCGAGTTTCTTTTCTTGGACTTCGTTCGCGCTTTGACAAGCATTGCATCGGACCAATCCAGCCCCGTGACCTTAAAACCGAGGTCGAAAAGAAGATGGGAAATCACACCTGTGCCACAGGCAAGGTCTAGAACCCTTCTATCTGCCCCCGACCCCAAGTGCTTTTGAAACAGCGCGTACCAAGCCTTCTTTTCACGATCAGAAAAAATTTCATGCCCAGGCTGAAGATCAAATGTCTCGGCGCGCAGGGACCAGTATTCCCGAATTTCATCACGAATGGTGAAGTTAGTCGTCATTCCC
The DNA here is from genome assembly GCA_016763155.1 of Rhizobiaceae bacterium. Classification (GTDB taxonomy): domain Bacteria; phylum Pseudomonadota; class Alphaproteobacteria; order Rhizobiales; family Rhizobiaceae. Next base: position 9,523 of record JAESUH010000126.1, on the reverse strand, counting down.
GCTGCTTTTCTGTTTTAGGGCGTCCGCTCGCTCAAACAAAGCCTTGAAAGCCCTTTTTGCCTTGCCGCGCTGCTTTACTTTACGAGCTTCTTCAAAGTTCACGGAATAATCACCAACGAGGATCAACCCGACCATGCCTACACTATAATGGGGGACACAGAAATAACCATAAGTGCCGTCCGTATCGTACGTGACTTCAATTGATTTATTGATGCGACCATTCCATTTTTTTGCGCCTTCCGGCAGCATGCCCTTTTTTGTAGCCGAGTTATGCCCCTTCTGCGTGGCTTCAAATATGACCGTATCGCCTTTTTCAATCTTCAAAAACGCAGGTACAAAATCCATCGCTACCGAGGGATCATCTGGATCAGTCGACATCATTTTTACCGTATAGGTTTCGGCCAAAACAGGCGATACGGCACCGAGGATGCATGTTGCAAGAATCAAACTGAAATAGAAGCTGGAATTAGAAATTTTCACTATTCTTATCCTTTGGATCAGGTATTTAGAGACTGGCTGCGACGCTCAGCACTCCTTTTTTTGTTTCATGAATATCGATTGTGACGCCGTAGGTTTCGGCAAGTTCCGGAGAAGCCAAAACTTCACGGGGTGGACCGGAAGAAATAATCTTGCCTTGACGCATCAACACCACGTGGTCGGCAAAGCGGGCAGCAAGGTTCAGATCATGCAGGGCCACAATCGAAACAATCTTGCGCGATTGGGTAACGTCTTTGATGATCTTCATGATTTCAAGTTGGTGACGAAGATCCAACGCACTGGTTGGTTCGTCCAGCAAAAACAGCGAAGGTTCGCGCACCACAGCTTGGGCAATTGACACCATTTGCTGTTGACCGCCAGAAAGATCACCAACAAAGGTTTCCGAGAGATGATCAACTTTCAACATGTGCAATGTCTCAGCCACAACATTCAAATCGTCATCACCGACCCGCCAGCCATGCATGTGCTTGCGCGCCAATAAGACCACATCAAAAACCGTGAGGGCAGCGTTGCTGGTGAAGCTTTGTGGCATGTAACAAACATTGCGGTTCCATGCCTGCATGCCCGTTTGACCTATTTCCAACCCGCCTACTTTAATCATCGCCCCCTTGGTTTTTAAAACACCCGATACGCATTTGAAAAAGGTGGATTTACCCGTTGCGTTCGGCCCAATCAGGGCCGTGAGTTCTCCGGGTTTAAAACCCTTGACCGAGATATCGTGCAGAACCGGTTTTTTGGAATAAGCAAAAGATAGATTTTTAATTTCCAAAGTCATCACCAACTCCTGCGGCGAACAGCGAGAATGAGACTGACGAAAAACGGTATGCCGATCAACGATGTGATAATTCCGATGGGATAAATCACGCCGGGCGTAATTGCCTTTGAAACAATTGAGGTGACCGACATAATCATCGCGCTTGCGACCGCCGATAATGGCAGGAAGTAACGCTGGTCTTCCCCGACAATCATGCGAGCGATATGTGGGCCAACCAAACCAACGAATGCCACGGTTCCCACGAAAGAAACAGCGGTGGCTGCAAGAAGGGAAATTCCGATTAACATTTCCACCCGCAAACGTTTGACATTAACGCCCAAACTTGCCGCTTTGTCGTCTCCCATGCGAAGCGCTGTCAGTGCCCAGTTACGCTTCATGAAATAGGGCACGGTGATCGCAAGGATAACCAAGCTGATGGCGATTTTTGTCCATGTGGCGCGGGCCAGGGAACCCATCATCCAAAACACAATTTGCGCTAATTGGGTTTCAGAAGCGCCATATTGCATTAGCGCCAGCAATGCATTGAACGTGAACATCATGGCGATGCCAACCAGCACCATGGTTTCAGAGGTGACACCGCGAATTTTAGTAAATGCATAGAGGATAAACGATGAAAGAAGCGCCAGAACAAAAGCATTTGTTGTCACCAGAATCTCCCCTGCGCCCGGCACCAGATTCAACCTGAATACAATTGCAAGGGCTGCACCAAATGCTGCGGCGGAAGAAATTCCAAGGGTAAATGGATCGGCCAAAGGGTTGTTCAAAATGGTTTGCATTTCAGCACCAGCAACACCCAGCATCGCACCAACGAGAACGGCCATAATGGCAATTGGCAAACGGATGTCCCAAATAATCACATTTATTTGCGGGCTTGCCCCGGATGGATTTATGATTGCCATGGCTGCGTCAAAGATCGACAGATCGCTCGGCCCCCAGGAGATATCCACCAGCAAGGAGATAATAAGGACGGACGCGCTACCGGCCAGTAAGATCAGGCGTTTCTTGGTACGTTTGCGGAAACGCTCCGCTGTATTCAGTACAACATCAGTCATGAGAGGCCCGTATTTTCAGGAGATAGGCGCACCGGCGAACACTGCCGCCGGCGCGTAGTTCTTGGGAGGTCTAATTTATTGAAGCTTGCCCCAGAAAACACCGCTGTAGTCAATCGCAAGGAAGCGGTCGTGTACTTCAGTGAATGTTGCTTCAGGGTCGAGGTCAGCAAAGTCTTCAGGATGGAACCATTTGGCAAGAACCTGTAGCGCTACGAAATGATACGGGCTGTTATAGAACTGGTGATAAATCGAATAGAAGCGCTTTTTCTTAACCGCTGTCATCGTATCCCAGCCGGGACGATTTTTCAGAACAACGAGGCTTTTTTGTACATCCTCTTTGGTTGCATCATAGCCCAGCAGCACTGACAGAACATCGGGTTTTGCCTCGGCCCAGTTAGCGCCTGTGCCAATGATGATGTCAGGGTCATCAGCCAGAATAGCTTCAAAATTCACATCGCTGCGGAAGCCCGGAAATTTACGTGTTCCCCAGTTAATGCCGCCAGCTTCATCAACAAATTTACCGTAGTTTGCGCCACCAAAAGTGTTGCAGCAAAATGTCGGTCCCCGATAGCCCGCTGCATTTTCAATGAACACCAATGGACGATCTTCAAGTGCATAGCCGTCGACGATATTGGTCACCCGGCGCATCTGTTTGATATAAAAATCTACAAATTCCTGAGCCGCTTTTTCCTTGGCAAAAACGCGCCCCATCAGCAGAAAGCTTGGTATGGTATTTTGCGTTGGGCGAATTCGATAATCGATAAAGATCACCGGAATGCCAGCTTTCTCAAGCTTTTCCAATACACCGGTTTCGTTAGCTTTGAAAAGATTACCAAGGTTGAGGATTACCAAATCAGTGTTTAGCCCGATTGCAGCTTCAACACTGAAATCACCGGCATAGGGGCTGCCAAAATTTTTGATGGCGGCGGTTTGCTTAGGAAATTTAGCCTGGTATTTGCGGAAGGCGTCGGGATCGTAAAGGATCAAATCATCCTTCCATCCAACCACACGCTGGAACGGATCTTCTTTATCGAGAATTCCCACCGAATACATCATCCGGCCTTCCCCTAGAATTACCCGTTTAACGCCGTGCTTGACGGTGACGGTCCGGCCAGCGATATCCGTAACGGTGATCATATCTTCGGCTTGGGCGTTCGCCCCGCCAATACCAATGGCCAGCCCAACCACCACTGCGGCGCTGAGGGCAAATTTGTACAACCTATCAATTTTCATGTTGTTTCCTTTGCAGATTAAAGGTCTGCTTTTTAAGAATTTAAATCCAAATAACGACATGAATTAATAAAATATGACTTTAAAAGTCAAGTTTAATTTTTGGTCGAACGTTCTAATCTCCATTCAATGGTAAATTCTGCCAAGAAAAAAATATTGATGATAATTCTGGAACTGCAATCTTGCATTTAGTAAATATGACTGTAATAGTCTACTTTATTCAGTTGAAGCAATTTGAATTTTTACAGACGCGAAATGAAATGTATTTTTTTGAAATCGGTTGGAAAAATTCGACATAAACAGGATCACGTTTTGGTACGTGATAATCTTGGAGATTGAGTTAAATGGTTCAGCGCGCCCCCATAGTTCCGATTCTTTTTGCACGGGATTTTCACGTTACTGCTCAGTTTTATCAGGACGTTTTGGGGTTTGATGTTTCCAGCGCAAATGTAGGAATGCTGGCCACACGCGAGCAAATGTCATTGCTGTTCTATTTGGCAAATGATCATACGGATGCCGGGGGCCTGAGCGTGATTTTGCAAGCTCCCGATATACGAGATTTGCACTGTGAGTATTTGCAACGGCAAGTCTCCACATTGAGCGGGCTGCGAGTGGCTCGTCATCAACCACTAAAGTTTTCAATCAGGGATACCGATGGGAATGATCTTTTGTTTGTGGGTTCTCGGTCCTCGTTATCCGTCTATATTGATGGAGAACTACAGAAACACCGATACGGTGCAAACCAGTAATTTTCCTACTAGCACAGACCACAGGTATTTTTGATGTCTACAACAAGCCGCACAGAAACCGATTCATTCGGTGCACTCGAAATTCCAAATGACAAATATTACGGAGCGCAAACAGCGCGTTCGCTGATTAACTTTCCAATTGGCAGCGAAACCATGCCCATGCCGCTCGTGCATGCTTTGGGTATTATCAAGCAAGCGGCGGCGCGGGTTAATCTGGCGCAAGGCAGGCTGGAAGCTCCTATTTCCAAAGCGATTGATCGGGCGGCTGGCGAGGTTGTAGCGGGAAAACTTGACGATCATTTCCCACTTGTGGTCTGGCAAACGGGTTCTGGAACCCAGACCAACATGAATGCCAACGAGGTTATTGCCAACCGTGCAATTGAAATCATGGGGGGCGAGGTCGGGTCTAAAAATCCGGTGCATCCCAATGATCATTGCAATATGAGCCAGTCATCGAACGACACATTTCCAACGGCAATGCACATCGCTGCGGCGCGGGAAATAAGTTCTACGCTCATTCCCGCACTGGAACATTTACACCTCAAACTCACTGAAAAAGCGGATGGGTGGTCGCAGATTATGAAGATTGGCCGCACCTATACGCAGGATGCAACACCGCTCACATTGGGTCAGGAATTTGGTGGTTATGCGGCCCAAGTAAAAATGGGAATCAAGCGATTAAATCAAGGTTTGGAGGGGCTGTACGAACTCGCCCAAGGCGGCACAGCGGTAGGTACAGGCCTAAACACCAAACAAGGATTTGCTGAAAAATTTGCTACGGAAGTCGCAAGCATTACCGGCCTGCCATTTGTGACTGCGCCAAATAAATTTGAAGCACTGGCTGCCCATGATGCCTATGTTTATGCCCATGGCGGTCTGAACACTGTGGCGGTGTCCCTGTTTAAAATTGCCAATGACATCCGCTTTTTGGGGTCCGGCCCAAGGTCAGGTCTTGGTGAGTTATCCCTGCCGGAAAACGAACCGGGTTCTTCCATTATGCCAGGAAAAATAAATCCTACCCAATGCGAAGCGCTGACCATGGTTTGCGCGCAAGTGCACGGCAATCAATCAACCATCTCGTTTGCTGGAAGTCAGGGGCATTTTGAACTCAACGTCTTCAAGCCGGTTATGGGCTATGCATTGTTGCAATCGGTAAAACTGTTGGCCGATGCATCGCGTAGCTTTGCTGATCGTTGTGTCTCCGGGATTAAAGCGAACGAGGATAATATCCGTGTCTTAATGGAGCGCTCCTTGATGCTTGTTACGGCGCTCGCTCCTTCAATCGGATATGATAAGGCCACTGAAATCGCAAAATGCGCTCATAAAGATGGCACCACATTGAAAGAAGAAGCGCTTCGGCTTGGCTACGTGAGTGAGGAAGAATTCGATAGGCTTGTGCGTCCAGAATTGATGATTGGGCCTAGCGCATAATCCCCTTCCTGATCACACTTATTCAGGCATCGGCCCGTTTTGCTATTTTGTGCGCATCCTCGTCGTTTCCATGTTTCCAATAGCTGGATATGTATAGTTCGCTCTTGTCGAGCTGTCTGTCATTGCGAAAATATTCTCTTAATTGGCGCATAGCGCTAAATTCACACGCGGCCCAAACAGAGGGCTTGCCATTTTGCCATGGCAGCGAGAGGGTTTTGCTAACAAGCATCTGGCTGTCTTCCCCGGGGCGAGGATTGACCAGCCAATGGATATCAAAATTTTCAGGAGCCGATAAATCCTGGATATCCTCCTTTTCGATAATTTCAATTACTGCATGACCCTTGGCATTGGCTGGCAGGTTTTCGATATTGACGCTGATGGCCGGTAAGGCCGTCATGTCGCCAACGATCAAGAACCAATCAGCCGTGTTATCGACCAGTTTTTTTGGACCTGGACCGCGAATGTCTATCGTCTCGCCGGGCTTAACGGCGGCTGCCCATTTGGCTGCGGGACCGCCATCGTGATGCAATACGAAATCAACGTCAATTTCATTGTCGCGCTGATACCTCACAGTATAGGTGCGCAGCATGGGCCTGTCAGAACCTTCCTGTTGAAATAGCATTTTGAGATACGCGCTCTCCTGATCGTCCGGGAACGATATCAGTCCTTTTCCCCCAAGGGTGACGCGTCTCATATTTGGCGTGATTTGTTTTACCCGGATGACTTCGAGGGTCCGGGGATCAGGTCTTGCCATTCAAATTTTCCAATCAAATTTGCGCTGTGGCGTGTACGTTTTTCTCGTTTATCTGGTCGAAAAACGTACACGCAAAAACTTGGCGCTATTTTTTTGCTTCTAGCTCGATGGTAAACTTTACGTTCGGCCCCATGCCGAAGCCTGCCACCTTGGCCATTCCAAAATCAGCCGGTATTAGTTCGCCAACAGCGGAAAAGCCGACCTTGTTACCATCTGATTTATTGAAGGTAGCAATCAGTGTTATCGGTTTTGATACACCCAACATGCTCAAATTACCCACAATTTCACCGGTATTATCTCCGGTCTTCATGATCGAAGTGCTTTCGAAAGTAATCTTCGGGAATTCTGCTGCATTGAAGAAATCGGGGCTTGATAAATGTTTGTCCCGAGCTCCATTATTGGTGTCGACGCTGGAGGCATCGATCTCTACCTGCACGGAGCTTTTTGTCACTTCGTCCTCGTCAAACAAAATGCTTCCAGATACCGTTCTGAACTGACCTGTTGCGGCAGCCCACCCCCCGTGGCTTACGGTAAAATTCACCCATGTATGAATAGGATCGATCTTATAGCTATCGGCAGCAAATGCAGCGCTTGAAAACGTGATCGCTGCAAACGCAGCAATCAATTTGATATGTGAGTTCATCTAAAATACTCCAAAAATTCCGACAGTTACGATTATTTACCGAAGAACAATAACCCTCAGGTCAAAGTGCCGCGACAGCAATTGAAGCAGCAGTCGGTATTGCTGCAATCAAGCCAATTAATATGGGCCTCAAACGTTTGTTCACGTTGCTAAGTCGCGAAGAAAAATGGGAGGCAATGAATGTCAAACCCAGCATTGCCAGTGCAATGGGGTTCACGTCGGGTGCGAAGAGACCAACCACTAACAGAAGTGTCACGACACTCATCGAAATGATCTGGAGTGTGGTCTGGGAGAATAATATTTGAGGCTTTTCCGGTTGCCTGATCAACACGATAAATGCAATCAGAATATAGCTGCCAATAAAAGCAGCAATTGCACCGAGAGCCTGAGAGAAGCCAATATAGGCTCCCAAAAGCGAGATTATCGATCCACCAATCGTCATACAAAGCAGCGTAATTGGTAGAACAAATCCGTCTTTTTTTGGCAATTGCGTTCTCGCCGAATAGACCGATGCGCCTGTTGCCAACAAGATCAACACGGTGAGTGCAAGGAACCGCGGCAACATAGAAACATCAAACAACCGGTTCCATCCAAGCCAGACCAATCCTGCCAGTAGCAGCAGAAAATTGACGCCATTACCGACCTGTTTCCATCGGCTAAATAGTAATGTGGTTGCAATAATCCCGGATATTATGAACACCACTTTATGTCTGGAAGACACAGGCGGGAGCGAGGGCGCTCCTTCCAGCATGATGTAGATGGCAATGATCAATAGCCCGGCAATCAAAGCCGTGAGAAGGTTTTCAACCCCCAGAACAATTGTCACGGAATATAAAACCACACCAAATATCAGAGGAACAAAAAGGGTATTCAGAATAATTTCCGCGAACAAAAAAAGAACTCCATATTGGATGAGTTGATCAGGCGAAACATAACATGACATTTTTAGTCAATATAATTAACGATCTGTAATGTGGAAACACATTATTGAGAGTTATTCTCTATTGGAACGGCGCATCATCCAGCGGGCTGCCAGCGGCGCACAGGTAATTACGAGGAAAACACGGCAGAAAGAACATTTTTCCTTAACTGGATCATGGTAATGCCAACATAACCAACGCCGATGCCAAGCCCGATCATAAATTGCGCCGTCAAAACCGCTTCGGCGGGAGGACGGGTGTGAATAAATCCTGATAATGATAAAGCTGCGGTTACATTCATCGGTCCAAGAATTGACGCGCCGAATAATCCGATGCGTTCGCCGCCTTTCCAGCCAATAAGGACAATAGCACCCATCAAGGCCATTTTGCCCATGGATAGCGACGAGGCTGGTGCACTGATCGGACGATCCAGTGTTGGTGAGTTCAATGGGTGGTCGCAACACTTTAATCTTTTTTGGAAAGATGGAGTGTTAAACATGAAGTATCGTCAGCGAACATTTTACACAGATAAGCAGAAGTCAGAGATGTGGGATCGATGGCAGCGCGGAGAGTCGATGAGTTCGATTGGACGTGGTTTTGATCGCGCATCATCATCGATTTATCCCCTCCTTGCGCGCACTGGCGGCATCCGTCCACCGGACCGTATGAGGTCGCGCCTGGCTCTGACCCTGATCGACCGAGAAGAGATATCCCGAGGCCTGCGTGCGAAGGTGTCGTTGCGTTCAATAGCCCGAACCCTGAAACGACCAGCGTCCACAATCAGCCGCGAGGTTGGGCGCAATGGTGGCGTTCGAAACTACCGTGCAACAGCTTCAGATGCAGCGGCGTGGGACCGCGCCCACCGCCCAAAGCCCTGCAAGTTGGCAGGCAATATCTATCTCTGCCGCGCGATATCGGCCAAGATGACGCGTAAATGGTCCCCGCAACAAATCGCAGGCTGGCTGATGCGCGAACACCCCAATGAGGAAGGTAGGCGGGTCTCCCACGAGACGATCTACCGAAGCTTGTTTATCCAGACACGCGGCGTGCTTAAGAAGCAATTGCTTGCGCATCTGCGGGCCACCCGATCCATTCGCAGATCTCGCCACGCCACCTTGAAGCGCAGTGGGCTGGGCCAGTTTGACGACGCGGTATCGACCCGTGACAGACCGGCAGAGGTGGAAGATCGTGCCGTGCCAGGCCATCATTGCCGGCAGGGCATGCGCAGCATGCCCGAGAGGAGGGAGGGGGACCTGATCGCAGGTTCTGGCAACAGCTTCATCGCCACTTTGGTCGAGCGGCATACGCGTTATGTGATGCTGGCCAAGGTTGGCAACAAAGACAGCCACAGCGTCATTCAGGCGTTGATCAAGCAATCACGCAAGTTGCCAAAAGAACTGTACCGTTCACTGACTTGGGACCGCGGATCGGAGATGGCAGGGCACAAAAGCTTTACCTTGGCGACAGATAT
>JAESUH010000125.1 GCA_016763155.1 Rhizobiaceae bacterium | reverse complement strand
TCTGGGGTTCGGCTTTAATACGGCTTTGGGCGTGAAAGTGGCAAACCCTGACAAGGCAGTTGTTTCGATTTCAGGCGATGGCGGGTTCATGTTCGGCGTGCAGGAACTGGCAACAGCGGTTCAGCACAAGATCAATGTGGTAGCGATTGTGTTCAACAATAACGCCTATGGCAATGTGCTACGCGACCAGCAAACCGCCTATGATGGGCGCATACTTGGTTCCGAATTAGTCAATCCGGATTTCGTCAAGCTGGCTGAAAGCTTCGGCGTTACTGCAACGAGAGTGGATAATGCTGCCGCACTAAAAACCGCGCTGGCAACGGCGCTGGATGCAGATGAACCCCGATTAATTGAGGTTACCATTGAACGGGGTTCTGAAACCCCACCATGGCCTTTTCTGCATCCAAAACCGCATGAATAAAGAGGTTTAATCCTTACTATCAGGTTTGCCGGCAGTGAGTTGGGTATCGGATTGGTTTTCGACCCAGCGCACAAGTTCACTGACGCTGGCGCCTGCGCCAACCGCATGATCAGCCATACGCCATAATTGCTGGGTCAGGCCGAGCATGGGCGTTGGTACGTTTACATTACGGGCTAGCTCGACAGAGATACCCACATCCTTCAACATCAGCTCCAGCTTGAAGGGGTCATCGAATTTCCGATTGAAAATGCGCTGATGGAAGTGGGTCTGGGTGATCCATGAGCCGCCTGTGGATTCGTTCAATACGTCGACCATAACTGCCGGATCAAGTCCGTAATTCTGACCAGCTACCAAGCCTTCTGCGGTGGCGGTCAGGGTTGCTGCGGTGATAGAATTATTGATGCATTTCATTGCGTGGCCGGAGCCCAGTCCGCCGAGGTGAAAAACTTCTCGTCCCATTGCTTCCAGAAGTGGACGCGCACGGGCAACATCTGCATCACTGCCGCCGACCATGAATACTAAATTGCCTTCTTCTGCGCCCCATACTGCGCCGGAAACCGGGGCATCCAGCATGGAACCGCCAGCAGCAGCGATTGCTTTTGCACTTTCTTTGGTCAGCCATGGTTCCGCTGAAGAAGTGTCAATTAAAAGGGCTCCATCGCGCAGACCTTCGGTTATTCCCTGATCGCCTTCAACAATTGCCTGCACGACCCTGCCATTGGGCAGCATGGTGAAAATGATATCGCTGGCCTGTGCTACCTCAGCTGGAGACCTTGCGACGCTTGCCTTGTTTCCAATTGCTTTTGCGGCATTGGTGGCAGCGTCATGGTCGATATCATAAAGGGTGAGTGTGTGACCTGAATTTGCCAGATGTTTTGCCATGGGGGTCCCCATTAAGCCAACTCCAATAAATCCAATTTCCTGCTTATCCATGGAACGCAACCTCTTAAATTTGTTCAGTCAATAACTTGTTTGTAAATTTTGATAACATGTGTACTATCTCCCCTACGATGGCCAAAGGAGAGTTAGATGTCAATTCCAGTTCCAAACCCTTCACCCGATTTCAACATTACCCGAACAAGCCATTTGGTGTTGTCGAGTAATGATTTGGAAAAGACGCGAGCATTCTATGAGGATGTGTTGGGATTTCACGTAAGCGATCAGGATGATGGTGCGCTTTATGTGCGGGGGCTGGAAGAAGCCTATCATCACAGTCTTGTTTTTATAAAATCTGAGGGTCCGAGAAAATGTCTTCGGATGGGGTTTCGGATGTATACGGATGAGGATTTAAAAATTGCTCATACGTATTTTAATGAACGCGGTCACAAAGCGGAATTTGTCGAGAGGCCTTATCAGGGGCTGACGCTTCACGTTAATGACGTGGTCGGGGTGCCTCTGGAATTTTGTGCCACGATGGACCAGAAGCCTGCACTGTTGCAGCAGTTTCACCGTCATCATGGCGGCAAACCAATGCATCTGGATCATGTGCAAATTGCCACCCACAATGTGCAGGCCGCCATAGATTGGTATTCCGAACTTGGGTTTAGAATGACCGAATATACGGCAACGGACGGTACTGATGAGTTATGGGGTGTATGGCTGAAGCGTAAAGATACCACGCAGGATGTGGTGTTTTCTAATGGTCGCGGGCCTCGGCTGCATCATTTGGCATTTCATGTATCCGATATTGCCAGCATCATTCACGCAGCTGATGCGGCATCCTCCATGGGCTTTGCGTCCAGTGTTGAGCGGGGTCCTGGGCGTCACGGCATTGCCAATGCATTGTTTATTTATTTCCGTGATCCTGATGGTCACAGAGTGGAACTTTTCACTAATCACTACCTGGCAATTGATAGTGATTTTGTTGCCAAGCGATGGGAGTTGAGTGATACGAGCCGTTCACAACTTTGGGGACTTCCGGCGACACAAAACTGGTTTTTTGATGCAACCGAATTTACCGGTGCGCCAGTGCTTGAACCCTTGCTCGATGCGCCGCCCGTTACATTGGAAAAATTCATGGAGCAAACAACATGACCCGTCGATCCATTCATACAGCTGAATTGCCGGAACATAAAAACCCCATCCCGCAGGCATCTGTTGTTCGTGGCGTATTGGTTTCCTCTGTGATTAGCGGTATCGATTTGAAAACTGGCGTGTATGAGCCTGACAAACTTGCACAGTTTAAGCTGGCCTTTAGCTATTTGCCCAAATTGATGAAAGCTGCAAATGGAACGCTGGAAGATATTGCGAAGGTTGAACTCTATTTTTCTGACAAGGGAGATAGAGGGTTAGCTAACCCCCATTGGCTGGAGCTGTTTCCTGATGAGAATAGTCGCCCAGCCAGACATGCCCATGCAGCAAGCCTGCCCGAAGGATGCTATCTGCAAATTCAGATTACGGCGATTTTGGAAGATTAATCGATATCGGGATTAAACCCGCCAGCCAAGCAATTTGCGTTCGATGGCGCTGATTACGGCACTGACGATAACGCCCAAAACCGAGAGAATTACCACTCCGGCAAAAAGGCGTTCGAGGTCATATAGCGAACCTGCTTCAAGAATGTAGGCGCCGATCCCGTATTCCGCCCCAAGCATCTCCGCTGCAACCAGCAGAATGATTGCAATCGCCATGGAGATCCGCAAACCTGAGAGGATTCCTGCCATTGCGCCGGGCAATACAATCTTGCGCACAATGGAGGTCCATGAGAGGCCAAAGCTCTGGCCCATACGGATTAAGGTGCGATCCACATTATCCACCGCCCCATAGGTTGCGACCACTGTGGGCGTAAAGGTGCCGAAAGCGATGAGGGCGTATTTTGAACCTTCATCAATTCCGAACCAAATTACGAAAAGTGGTAGAAGCGCGATTTTGGGAATGGGGAATATCGCAGCGACCAGCGGAACCAGGCCGGCGCGAACATATGAAAACAGTCCGATCATGATACCAACCCATATTCCAACCGTAATGCCCAACGTAGCGCCAATGACCAGACGGGTCAGGCTGGGTATAAGATGCTTCCAAAGCAGACCAGTGACATAGAGTTGCCGAAAGGTTTCAAACACATCTGAAGGTCTGGGCATGGTTAGCGCGGAAATTACACCGGTTCTGGTTCCAATTTCTGCAATTGCGATAAGAACGACAAAAACAAGCAAGCCAATCCAGCGATAGGGTACTGGGGCAAATCCACCGCCGCGAAATTCGACGGTACGGGGTTTGGGTGAATTTGGCGATTTAGACATTTAATAATTCCGCATCTGCTGCGATGGCTTCCTCGCGCATGAGGTTCCAAAGTCGCTGTTGCTGAACTTCAAGATCGGGATCGGCGTATCTGCGTTCGCCAAGCGGTTTGTCGATGGTAACTGTTTCGCGAATTTGGCCCGGACGGCGCGATAAAACCACGATGGAATGGCCAAGCCTCACGGCTTCCGCAAGGTTATGAGTTACGTAGACTGCCGTAAACGGCGTTTTGGACCATAGGGCAATAAGATCATCAATCAACAATTCGCGTGTCTGGCTGTCGAGAGCGGATAATGGTTCATCCATCAGCATGACGGCCGGATTTACAGCCAAAGCCCGTGCAATGGCGACGCGCTGTTTCATGCCGCCGGATAATTGTTTAGGCAGCGCTTGGCTAAAATCTGTTAGTTTGGTTCGCGCTAACACATCATCGATGATTGTTTGAGCTTTGGCACCGCGAATGCCATGGTCTTCAAGAACCAGCGAAATGTTACCTTGAACAGTTCGCCAAGGCAGAAGCGCAAAATCCTGAAACACATAGGTTAGGGGATTGAGTGAACTTTCTGGCGGTTGGCCGATCTGTAATACTTCACCGGAATTTGGCCGTTCCAACCCACCAATTAGGCGCAATAATGTGGATTTTCCACAACCTGACGGGCCGACAATGCAGACGATTTTGCCGGAGGGGATGTCCAAAGTGACATCTCGCAGCACTTCAAGATTGTCGTATGAGTGGCTGATTTTGGATAGTAGGATGTCCATTGAGACATTGTTCCTGTACCGGGGCGTTGAACGCCCCGGAATAAAAATTGCCTGTGTTTTAACAGGTTAGATTTTCTTTACGTAGCTTGCATCAACCAGTGTATCGATTGAAATGCCAGCGTCAACGAGGCCCTCGGATTTGAACCAGTTCAGCTGGTCTTCGACGGAGGCAAGATTGATGGCGGCACCCGCATTCAGGCGCATGGAACCATTGATGATTGATTTTGCAGCCTTTTCGCGTGGACGATCAGCGTAAACATATTTGTGGATCAGATCGACCATTTCGTTCATGCCATCATCGCCCTGGGTTTTATCAACCAT
>JAESUH010000124.1 GCA_016763155.1 Rhizobiaceae bacterium | reverse complement strand
CGAGTGCAGAAAGAATATCTGACAGACTTTGCGTTGTCCCATGCTGGAACCGAGTTGGCTGTTATTGGCCACTCGTTCGGGGCAAATAGTGCGCTTCGAATGGCAAACAACTTCGCTAATGCAGGCTTGTCTGTTGGCTATGTCGCCACTCTGGATGCTACTGTCAAACGGCGTGTACACAGCCAAATACGAGTGGCAGATAATTTTAGATCATGCGATTTTCGCAATAAACCAATTGCTGGTGCTGCAGAACATGCTCGCAATGATCTGAACCACATCCAAATCGATAAAGATTTGAAAATTCACTCAATAGTAGTCAATGCATGTGGGAAGTCGGACAGGTTATGAATTAGCATTGGGGGATGTTCCATTATCTGCCGGATTTGGGGCAGGTAAGATCATGGTTAGCGCCAGGCCGAATATGGCCAGTATCATTAGCGTCGTGAATGCCATGAAATAGCTTCCTGTTGTATCAAATACATAGCCCGCAGAAATGGGGCCGATTGCTCCACTGATGGTGCCGAAAAAGATCACCAACCCAAATATGCTGCCATGGGCCCGTAAGCCAAAATATTCGGCAATTGTTGGAGACATGACGGTGAAAAATCCACCATGGCCAAATCCGTAGAGCACGACTACCGCGAATAATATGGATATTTCGTTGATGAAAAGCAAAGCAAAAAGGCTCAAAATCAATGGAATGAAACACAGGATCAGGGCAAGTTTGCCGCCGATACGGTCAATAAATATTCCAATGGAAAGCCGCCCGGCAACGCTTGACGCGGCCATTGTAGATAGAAGAGTTGCCGCCAGAACAGCGCTCATGCCCATATCCATGCCGTGAACGACAATATGTAGGGGGATTGTTGTTAAGGGTGGGAAAAACAAAAACTGAATAGCGCATAGCATCCAGAATATGCGCGTGCGGCGTGCGCCTGCAAACGTAAGACCGGGCAGTTCAGCATGTTCACTCGCGCTCTGTTTCTTTGGAGGGTTTTTCATGGAAAACGCAGCAATCAACAACAATATAATTGCTGCAATGCCCATGACAATTAATGCGGATCGCCAGCCATAATTTATCATCAAATATGCGGCAATTAGCGGAACGGTAAATTGGCCGGCAGCTGTTCCCACTTTGACGGCACCCGTCATCGTGCCTCGTCGCTTATGGAACCAACGCGCAATAGTGGAGAGCGTAACCACGTCATGGCTACTCATACCCACGCCAATAAACAGACCAAAAATCAGGATAAGCTGCCAAGCTTGCGAAATTTGAGACATCAGCACATATCCCAGCCCGCCTATTGCCCCGGTGATGCCAAGAATAAGTTTTGGTCCATATACGTCACTAAGGCGACCGGCGAAGATTGCCAGTGCTCCCATCACAAGAAACGCAATCGATGTGCAACTTGAAAGCAGGGCACGCGACCAGCCAAATTCCGTTTCAAACGTTTTGAAAAACAACCCGTATGAAAATAGCAATCCAATGGTTGTGAACTGGGTGAGGCATGCGCCGAACACTATTAGATAGCGTTCATCGAGACGAAAAACGGTTGAGGTATGAGGCAAAGAATATAATCCGGTTGAAATAGGAACGACCACGAGTCGTACATATTTCTCACGTATTAATAGGGCGAGGTCAACAGGGTGATAGTTTTGGTCCACCAACTGATAGAGTCAGAATGCATTTGATTGATTGCTGGCAGGGTTGGATGCCCAAACTAATCAATGTCCAAATCAACCCAGATGCCATGGTGGTCAGATGCTGCATATAATGGTTTGGTGAGTTCATCATACATTTCCCAGCGGTGTGAAGCAGTCCAGCAACCTTTGCGAAACAGGCCGCCTTTGGTCACCTTCTCCCAAAGGGCAGGCGATAAGAATATGTAATCGATCTTTTTGGAATCCGCACCGGTGCCGAAAGTTCCAATTCCGCGGTCCTGGGTGTTGGCGTTGAATTCAAATTCTGTGAATTCGGGATGGTTTGTTATTTCCTTCAAATCGGTATCAAACAAAGGTCGAAGCTCGTCACTATCGGGCGTATCATTTAAATCTCCCAGAATAACTACATTCTCAATGCCCTCACTGATCAGCCGATTGTAATATTGTGCCGTGAAAGTAGCTTGAGCCAGGCGTTTGGCCTGTGAAGTCGGGCTATTGCCGCCATATTTGGATTTGAAATGGTTGGGCAATATCGCGATTTTGTTGCCGCCGGGTGTCTCAAGAATGTATTCGGGGCAATCTCGCGAAAAGACCTTTCTCCCATTGCCTAATATCTCGTCCACATGGCTTCGCATGGAAGGTATTGTGAACCCGTCGCGAGCCAATAATCCCACATCTATGCCACGACGGTCATTGCCATCAATCACCATCATATGTCGAAAGCTATCGCCTGCCAGCGGCTTGTAGATGAGGTCATGGAATTCAGTTAGTACAGGCCTACTCTCCACTTCCACCAATGCCAGAATATCCGGCGCCATATCCCGGATAACACGCGCAGTCATGTCAATTGCCTTTTCTTTCACACGTGCAGTTTTGAGTTCGCACCAACCAACCCAGTCCTCACGACCGTTGGCAACAACACGAACCGGCCCCTGACGCGGGCGCACAACAAGTTTTCCACGAATTTTTCGGAGCCAAACAAAAGGACCTTCATCATCTTTCAAAATGCCCAACTCATCCATCAACTTGAGAATTCTGCGCTTGTTCGAGGCTGTGTAATTCGTTCGTTCGTAGAGTTGGTTCAACTCGTTGAAAGCATTTAATACCTCCCGATGTGTGTCCGGGTTTTCGTCATTGAAGGCTTTGATGCGATCAAATAAATTCTCAACGTTAAATGCTGCCAATCTCATTATCTTCTCCATGGAGTGTCAAAATTTCAGACAAGAATTCAAGTGTGCAGCAAATATAACACAGAATTATTACAATATACATATTAGAAAATATTGTATAATTAGAACTGGTATCTGGCTGTCATAGTGTTTATCGATTTATTTGAATTTGTTGCAAAACTTAAGTTTAGAAATAATGCTATTTTTTGGATTTGTGCATGTAGCTTTGCGTGTTCATCAAAAAGATGCTTCAATTGGGGTGGGTGAACGTATATTTCTGGAATTTACGGTGTCAAAACACATGTTTGCTAATGAAAGGCGTGCCTGTCGAAATATTCAAATAAAAAGACTATAAGGTATATACATGCACTCGTGGAAACTCGGTGTAGCTTTGCTTTCCATATTGTTTTGTCATCCGCAAATGCAATGTTTGCGAAACCGATTAACGGGAGGAATATTTTATGAAACGATTGATTTTAGGTGCAATGGCAGCTGGCATGGTGCTGGTTGCAGGAGCTGCAGGGGCAGCTGACAAGTTAAAAATCGGCGTACTCGCGACACTTGAAGGCACTTACACAGTGCTCGGTGAGGATGGTGTTCGTGGTTTTAACGTAGCTTTGGGCCAGGCCAAAAATATGGCTGGTGGTCGTGAAATTGAAATCATTATTGGTGCTACCGATGCAAGCCCCGATAGTGCTGTTCGCGCTGCACGTAAAGTGGTTGAGCAAGATAAGGTTGATATCGTCATTGGTCCGCTTTCAGGTTCTGAAGGCATCGCACTTCGCGATTATTCCAAGACCCAGCCACAAGTTACATTCATTAATGGTATCTCCGGCGCACAGGAAACAACCTATGTAACACCGTCAGAGAACTTTTTCCGCTTCAACATGGATGGTGCACAATGGTCTGCTGGCCTTGGTAAATATGTCTTTGAAAAAAAGGGCTATAAAACAGTAGCAACCATCGGCGAAGATTATTCATTCGTCTATACGCAGGTCTTCGGTTTTGCGACTGAGTTTTGCGCAGCTGGTGGCGAAATTACCGAGCGTTTCTGGGTTCCACTAGGAACAAAGGATTTCGGTTCAATCATCGCAGCTTTGCCTGATGATGTGGATGCTATCTATCTTGGTCTTGGTGGTGGTGATGCAGTCAACTTCCTTAACCAGTATCAGCAAGCCGGTGGTGATGCCGCTCTTATTGGCGGTACAATCATGGTTGATGGTACGGTTCTTAGCTCTAAGGGTACAGCCAAGAAGGCGCTGATCGGCGTTCCATCTTCTGGCCCACAGGCTGATACATGGGATGATCCAAAATGGCAGGCTTATGTAAAAGCGTATCAGGATGCATTCCCTCCTGAAAAACGTTTCCCAAGCCCATCATTGCTCGCAACTGGCTATTACAATGCAGCCAAAGCAGCATTCCAGGTTCTTGATGATATCGGTGGCGACCTGTCAGACGGTCATGCCAAGTTCCGCGCAGGTCTAAGCGCGCTTGTTCTTGATGCACCAAACGGCAAGATCACTTTGGATGCAAACCGTCAGGCAATTGGTACAAACTTCGTTTCTGAAGTTATTGAACTGCCAAATGGCGACCTTGCTACCAAATTGGTTTCCAAGGTTGAAAATGTGAACCAGACACTTGGTATCGATCCAGCAGCATTTGCTAAGATTGGTTTGCCTAGCCGTGAAACTCCGGTTTGCAAAACAAGCTATAACTAAACACAATTATGAAAGGCCGGGATATATGTTCCCGGCCTTTTTTTTAGAGATATTCCCCAATTTTGATGAGATTACCCAATATGCATTTGCTGCATAGGCTGGTTCGTTTTGGTTTGTCTCGGATTTGAATAAAAAAGAATTCCCCCATCAAAATATTAATAAACCAATCAACAAATGTGCCCTTGCAAGCGCAAGCACTACTCCGAACGCAGCAGACGGAAGATTGTTTATTTCAAAGGGTAGATTAGTTTCCAATCAAACATGAATTGATGCTGAATTCATGGGTGAGCCAGTAAAACCTATTGGTTCAATAACGCCGTGGCCTCCAGTAAATCCCAATTCCATTTGGAAAATTGGAATTAAGACTTTGTTACATAAACGCAAATTCGAAATACCTCGCTGAAACTGCAATGGACTAGTTGAGGAGTTGCATCGGAGAGAGAAAGTAATTGCAGACATGATTTTATGAGAATTTGCTTGCTCAAATTCTTTGTGTAATCATTAATAGGGGAGGTACTTAGTGCCAAATTGGAGGAGATGAAACAATGAGCAACGCTTTAGCGGTGTATCATGGTCGTTTTGGGCGGGTAACACTGTACAATTTGAACCGCGCGATGGCGACCCACGCGCATCGTGAAGGACATCTCACATTCCATGTGCAGGGAAAAGACGCGCACATGATAGTGACGGATGAATTTTGCCCCATTACCCCGATTAACGCGACAGTGGTGAACTCTTGGCAACCGCACAGTTTTCATCCCGGCGATGCAAATGAGGGGTCGCTGTTTCTGGTACTATATATCAATCCGATCTGGTTTCTTGAATCCAGCAAAATGGCGCAAGGCGCGCTTCGTTTTGGCAGGACGCATATAGATGTCACCCATCAGATTCAAAAGATGGTTTTGAGAATTTCATCTTTGCTTTTGCAAGACGAGCCAGCCGATCAGTTTGATAATTATATATATGAATTAACACAGGAATGTTTCGATCAATCCTGGCAGATGTCACAAGGTGCCAAGCCAGTGAATGATCGTTGGTCAGGCTTGCGCGATCACCGGATTCGCAATGCTATCCGCTTTATGAAAGAGCGCATCAATGACGAATTGGTTCTGAATCAAATTGCGCGTGATTCTGGCCTGTCGCGTCCGCATTTTTTCAAATTATTCAGAGAACAAGTCGGGCTGACGCCTAATGTCTATTTGAACACGTTGCGCATGGAAACAGCGATTGAGCGCCTGACAAATTCCATGGAAGCAATCACAACAATCGGCCTCGACCTTGGTTTTGCTTCGCAACCCAGTTTTACGAGGTTTTTCACCTCGAAT
>JAESUH010000123.1 GCA_016763155.1 Rhizobiaceae bacterium | reverse complement strand
GGTCCCTGCCAGTTGCGAGTGGTCAGGCTTGCCCGTTTAGGTGAATCTTTTGAATCACTTGCTGGATGTTCTTCATGATGGGATTCACCTGGTTCATGCATTGATTCATGGACTTTATGTTTTGATTCATCTGGCTGAGGTCTTGATTCAGGGACTTCAAGTGAATTAACAACCGGGCACATTAAGCTGCTCCGTAAATTGGGGATCACTGAGCCGGTACGCTCTTTGCTTTTATTTGTTCAAGGCAATCAACCACAGCATCGAATGTCAGTAGGGTTGATGCGTGTCGTGCCCTATATTCGCGCACGGGTTCCAGGAACTTAAAATCTTCAAATTTTCCAATAGGTGCCGGGCCATCTTCCTTGAGCATTTTATAGACGGTTTCACGCAAGGATATTAGTTCTTCAGCTGTGCTGCCAATGACCTTACGGGCCATGATTGAACTTGCCGCCTGCCCCAATGCACAAGCCTTCACCTCATGGGCAAAATCAGTGACCACTCCGTCCTTGAAATTAATATCCACAAGTACCGTCGAACCGCATAATTTCGAATGCTTTTTTGAAGACGCATCGGGCGATTCAAGCCGTCCAATATGTTCAATATTGCCAGCGTATTCCAGTATCTTTGTATTGTAGACTGAATCAAGCATTGTGCATTCCTGTGGCCTCTTCCTGTTCAATATAGGGATGGAAGTTGGGCGGGTCGATATTAAAACAAAATTTTATCATTGAGATAGCTGAAAAAAGGCATATATTGAAATTGTCTGGTCACCGTGCCGGAGGGACTCACGCAAATGATGGTGTGGGATTTCCTGAAAGCCCCGGAACCCGGCCGAAGCCCGTTTCATTTTTTGAAACTTCATATGGCTGCGTCTGGTCCGAAATCGATCTGAAACGTGTAGCCTCTTTGGAGATAAATGTGCGGGAGCATAATATGGATGCAATTCTCAATAAAATCTTAGAAACTAAGAATCGTCGTGTGTTGTCAAAGTCGGAACGCCCGAGCCAGGAACAAGCAGAAGATGCCGTTCGCACTTTGCTGAAATGGATTGGCGAAGATGTGGAGCGTGAAGGTTTGCTCGACACCCCTGCCCGGGTCGCCAAAGCCTATGGCGAACTATTTGGTGGCTATGACGAAAACCCGAGCGAAGCGCTGGGCCGTACATTTGAAGATGTAGGCGGTTATGACGATATGGTGCTGGTGAAGGATATTACTTTCCATTCCCATTGCGAGCATCACATGGTGCCAATCATTGGCAAAGCCCATGTGGCCTACCTGTCGGATGAGCGGGTTTTGGGCCTATCTAAAATTGCCCGCACGGTCGAAATTTTTGCCCGTCGTTTGCAGACGCAAGAAAACATGACGGCTCAAATTGCTCAGACCATAGATAGTGTTCTTAAACCACGCGGTGTTGCGGTGATGATCGAAGCTGAACACATGTGCATGGCAATGCGGGGCGTTCGCAAGCAGGGATCGACTACGATCACCACATGCTTCACTGGCGAATTTCGCAATGATCCCAATGAGCAAACCAATTTTCTCAATATGCTGCGCTTGAATACAGCGTGATCATGGGTTCTGAACAAAACTTCCCTCCCCCTGGAAACAAGCAGGAATTGGAACAGGGAACAGAACTCACACCGAAGTTTGATGCCAGTGGATTGCTGCCTGCGATTGTAACAAATGTCGATGGCGGCGATGTGTTGATGCTTGCTTATATGAATGCAGAGGCACTACGCCTCACCCTTAGCACGCGCAAGGCCCATTTCTGGAGTCGTTCGCGCGGTGAAATATGGCTTAAGGGGGAAACTTCCGGCAATGTTCTGGAAGTTGTAGAATTGCGTACGGATTGCGATCAGGATTGCATCTGGATCAAGGCCAGCATTTCTGGCGATCAGGTGGCCTGTCACACGGGGAAAGCCAGCTGTTTTTACCGCGTAATTACCAGTGATGATGGCGATATCCGTCTGGTTAGCGATTCCTAAGCAAGTGGGCAGTGTGTCAATTTGCACTTCATTCAATATTGTTCATCATTTTATTAGTATTTTAAGATAGGCTTTGAGTAACAATGCTTACAGGATGCAGCAATGGGAACGCCCGGACCAGAAATTGCCAATGACGCTAACAGCGCTAAACCTGATCATACCGATGATGCAGGTAATGTTACGCATGTTTCGTTTGAGGCAAAAAAGCAGGCAGAGCTGCCAGGTGGCGGCATTGCTCTTGCTTTAGGCGGAGGCGCTGCACGCGGCTGGGCTCATATCGGTGTATTGCGGGCCTTTGACGAGGCAGGAATTCCAATTTCAATGATTGCGGGCACTTCGATAGGTGCACTGGTTGGAGGATGTTATCTGGCTGGCAAGCTGGATGAGCTGGAAGAATTTGCCCGCTCCCTCACCAAAACCGGAATTTTGCGACTAATGGATTTTGCCCTGCGCGGGTCGGGATTGATCGCTGGCGACCGCTTGGCGTCGCGAATGGCTCCACATTTGCTGGACATCAATATTGAAGATTTGGACCGGCCATTTATTGCAATTGCCACAGATATTCAAAATGGCCATGAAATATGGCTGCATGACGGGCCAATCATCGATGCAATACGTTGCTCATATGCACTGCCTGGGGTTTTCCAGCCAGTGATGCATAATGGCCGCCTGATGGTAGATGGCGCTTTGGTCAATCCTGTTCCGGTATCTGCGTGCAGAACCTATGAATCGGATATGGTCATTGCGGTAAATTTAAATACAGAAACCTTTGGCCGTGGAACTGTGATTCGCTCTTCTCACTACGAGATAGAACAAGCCAATAACATGAATAAAGAAACGCCTGAGAACAAATCCTGGTTGCCATTTATGGGTCAGGGAGCAGATCCAGAGACGACAAAACTGGGCCTGACAACCGTGATGATGCAATCATTCGATATCATTCAGGATCGGATATCGCGGTCACGCCTTGCAGGCGATCCGCCAGATTATACTTTTCGCCCGAAATTGAAAAATATCGGCATGGCTGATTTTCATATGGCGGATGAAGCAATCAGGCAAGGTTTGGAAGTTGGCCGCAGCAGGATTTCTGACATGATCAAAGAAGGCCAAATCGAATTTGCCTAAGGGCAATCCGTAAGATCAAAAATTGAGGCCATGGCATAGTCAGATAAAACCCGAATATGCCATGAACCAGATTTTTATACCGTGGATATATAGCTGCGCATATCGTCAGCTTCTTTCTCGGCTTCCTGGATTTTGCGTTTCACAACATCACCAATTGAAACAAGACCGAGTAATTTTCCATCTTCCATCACTGGCAAGTGGCGAAAGCGGTTTTCCGTCATCATTGCCATAACCTCTGAAACCGTATTATGGGGAGTGCAGAAAATGACTTTGGCAGTCATGCAATTGGAAACATTGGCCTCCAGCGCAGCGGGGCCTTCAATGGCAATGTCGCGAACGATATCACGCTCAGAAACAATGCCGCAAACGCTGCCGGAATCATCGGTAATAAGAACCGAGCCGATCTTTTTTTCTGCCAGAAGATTTATGATTTGGGTAACACTACTACTATTGCTTGCAGTGATTACGCCGCTGCCTTTTTCCGCCAAAATAGCTGAAACTGTCATGATTATTCTCCTGTTTCACATGGTTTATGATCGAACTACAAGACAACACACACACAAGAGTGCGCTGCATTAGAACGACTCCCAAGTTATCAAGATGGGGCAAGGACTGCGATTTTGCAAGTTTAGCCTTGTGGAAATTTATGCCTGTCGAAAAACGAAAACCCGAAAAGGCCGGTTACGAAACCGCCGATATGAGCTTGCCATGCAATCCCCTGCCCTTCGCCTCCTATATCAATAATGCCGCTACCAAACAGCAAATTGAGGCCAAACCACAGGGCAAGGAAAGTTACTACCTGACGATTGGTGAAAGTTTCTACCAGACTGAGCATCCGTACTTTTGTCATATCCACGCCCTGCCCAAATCGCCCAAATGCAAATCTGGCGGCGGCACCCATGAAGCCTGAAACAATTGCCGAGGCGCCAATTACCGGGACCAAATCTTCCATATGGAATACATAATGTAGCGCTGCCCCGCCAATCGCCGTAAGGGCTCCAAATAAAATGAACCGTATTGGCCCGATACGTCTTGCAACAATTGCACCAAAGGCCAGCATCCAGATCGCATTCATTGCCACATGCCCCCAATCTCCATGCAACAACGCATAGGTGATGGGCGACCACCAATCAGCAAGTGGATATGGGAGTTCCAGCGCATTGGCGGCGTAACGTGCCGGGATGAAAGCAAAGGCAATAATGGAGTGGAGATTTTGCTCCGGCGACAAGAAATATTCCCTAATCCCGTGGATAAGGACCAGTAAACCGATGAATGCGGTCATGATCGGCGGAACATTCAGCATTGGCGGAACAGGTCTTTTCCGCTCCGGCGGAAATCCCTCACCATTTAGGCGCTGTGGTCCAAGTCCGCTAGATTCTGTATTTATTGGTCCTGTAGACATATGACTATCAATTCTCTCGCCGTTTGCATCATTTACTCATATAGGTCGCGCCGAGCTGTTAAAAGACAAAAAAAACCGCTCAAAGGTAAGGATACCCTTGAGCGGCTGGTCGATCCCACTGCAAACCCGTCCCAAAACGTATATTGCAATATCACCTGAGTTGTGAAGCGCATGGTCCTTAACACTTGCGCCTCGTGAAGTTGATGAAAAAATCACATATTTCAGCGGCTTATGCAATCCTAACCTTATGTTAAGGTTAATTTCGGTCGATTTCGACTAAATTTGATGGTGTTTACAAATAATTCATAAATTCCTAGCCCGCAGCCAAAAACTGGCATGGTTCCTGCTGTCTACGAGGTGGGAATAGGCCATTTGAACAATCCTGTACCAATTTGGGACTTTAGAGTGTTCAGCCCGTTTCCATAAAGAGAACCAAATCAGGTAACACTGAGGCAAGGCAACATTATGAGATACGTACCTTCTAAAAAGCTATTTTCCTATTGGGATAGGTTGCGTGGACTGCGGAAAGCGCCGGAACGCTCGGAAATTGAGCCTAGTGATATAAGAGAATATCTCGGAGATACTTTTATCCTGGAGGTGAACAAAACCCTCCGCACCATAAGTTTCAGACTTGCCGGAACCAGATTGTGCAGTGTTTATGGGCGAGAGCTCAAAGGTCTTGGGTTTTTGAATATTTGGAATGAAGAAGATAATTTGAGGATTATCCGCTCCGTTACCCGGGTATACCGAGATTATAAGCCAGCCCTGATTGCTCATGTGGGCAGCACGGATAGCGGACGGGATGCGGATTTTGAAACCTTGATCCTGCCTTTGCTCCCAACCCATGACGGAGATATCCGCATGCTTGGAATTTCCAGCCCAAAAGATATGCCTTATTGGATGGGTAGCGAGCCGATTATCGATAATCGAGTGATATCAACCCATAGTATGACTATCGAAGGGCAAATGAATGAAAACGCGCCAGCATTGGTCCCCTTTCCGGGTGATTTGAAAATTGCGCCCCAAAATGTACTCAATACAGATGAAGGCAGACAGTTTGGCCATCTACGTATTCTTGATGGCGGTAGGCAAGACTAGGTCAAATCGCCACAAATTGAGATAATTCAATAAATCATTTCACATGACAACGAATTCTTAACCAAAGAGATTAATAATAAATTGTATTGATATTTTTATGTAAGCCGTTGGCTGGAATTGACTATGACTGCTTTGGCACAAGAAGACGTACAATTACTGAGTGAGCACGAACGCCAATTTCAGCGTGTGGACCTGACTTTGTTTGGCCGCTACATGCTGGCCAATAGGCAGGAGTTTCCGTGCCAATTGCTAAACATGTCTCCAGGCAGTGCAGCAATGATTACTCCCCATTCTGGCGAGATCAATGAACGGGTGGTAGCCTATATTGACCATTTGGGCCGGATTGAAGGTAAAATACTTCGATTGTTCCATGGCGGATTTGCCATGAGCGTCAATGCCAGCGAACAAAAAAGAGATAAATTGGCCGCCAAACTTACATGGCTTGCCAACAGGCACGAACTCAACCTGCCTGAAGACAGACGTCATGAACGTGTGACACCTAAAAAACGCACCGCCGTAATCAAACTCGAAGATGGCCGGACCTATAATGCGCGCATTATAGATTTGTCACTTTCTGGAGCTGCGGTCGAACTATCTGTGCGCCCGGCAATTGGCACCGTATTATGGATTGCCAATATGCGCGGTCGGGTAGTCAGACATTTCGATGAGGGCGTTGCAGTGGAATTCGCTGCAGTCCAAAAACGCGAAACACTGGAAAACATTGGCAACCAGTAATTCTAGTTTCCTGACGTAGAGCACTTTTTGTTTTGACGCACAATTTATCTGAAAACCGGTTACCACTTTTCAGATTGTGCTCTAGGCTCTTTTTTCGAGCAAATTCAATCTTTTGATCAGTCTGAACACCTCTGACATGACTATTGTTGGAGGAATACTGGAATACATCTCCATGATTTCCAGTAAATTCTTGCCTTTTTGCCAGATTTCCAACGGGCTCTCCCCCATATCCGGGGTAAACCCCGCTCGATCGGCTCAAATCAAAACTTTTTTGAATAAAAATTTCCGGACTTTTTCGGCTGCTTTCCGCTGCTTTCGCCTGGTATAGCAAGGCTATCCAGTTCTTGCGGGTCAAGAACACGGCCGCTTGGCGAACTGAGGATCACTTTAACTAGTTGTTTTTATTAATATTTTCGCGTCCCTCTCACACATTCTGGAAGGTAATTAAACTTTTAGACAAATTTTAGTTTAATTTTATTCAAGTATAACTCAAATTTTATTACAGTTTAAATCTTAATTGAGTTAAGTATTACGTCTAGTATTCTCGTTTTATACTTAGATTGATGGCATGTTATCTCCAGACGGGGAGACCAACATGAAAACAAAAACAAAAATAAGAACAACAATATTATCTGGGCTGATCGCAATCATAAGTGGAATACAGCCTGTAACCGCAGCAACTGACAAATTACATATGCTGACCACCGGGCGAACATCTCAGCCGATTGGTCATTATGAATATTGCAGAAAATATCGAGCCGATTGCAACATTCGCACTAAGAACAAGAACGCTCCAAAACTGACACGTACACGCTGGAAAGATCTGGTGGATGTAAACTTGCATTCCAACACGGTTGTTCGGCCAGTGACGGATATGGAGTATTATCAGGTAGAAGAATTGTGGACGTATCCTAAAGATTATGGTGATTGCGAAGACTATGTCCTGATGAAACGACATATGCTTATGCAACGCGGCTGGCCGGCATCAAGCCTGCTGGTAACTGTGGTTCGCCAAGCAAACGGTGATGGACACGCCGTTTTGACTGTGCGCACAGACCGAGCCGACTACATTCTGGATAATCTTGAAGACAAGATTAAGCCCTGGAACGAAACCGACTATCGCTATTTGAAGCGTCAATCTATCGCTAATTCCGGTCATTGGTCCAAAATTTCGGACAATCGACGCATCTAACGAGAAACATATGACAAATGAAAACCGGTTGGCACTGGCGAGCCGGTTTTCACCTTCCAAACCTTATTCGATTTATTGAAATACGCTTCGGCTCTGCCGATATTTGAGAATTTTACAAACAACGAAGGCTGACGGGCCTTCCTCGGTTGCCTACCGAAAACATATTTGGGATCCAGATAGCTTGGTCGATCCCCGTACTACCCCGTCCCAGACCAAGCTTCGAGCTGACCTCTTTGTCCCGGAGGTCAGCTCTTTTTTTTGCTTAATGCACATTCGAAACGGTGTACCCCAAAAACTCTAAAGAGCAACCAGTCCTTTAGAAAAGCGTTTGGCATTTGCTACGTAGTGTTTTGCTGATAGTTGCAAGCCCTGTATTTCTTGCTCTGTGAGTTCTCTAATCACCTTGCCCGGCATGCCGACCACCATGGAGTTATCGGGAATCACTTTTCCAGAAGGGATCAACGCGCCAGCGCCGATCAGGCAGTTTTTTCCAATTATCGCACCGTTTAATATTGTGGCGCTCATACCAATCAGCGAGTTCTCGCCAATTGTGCAACCATGGACCATTGCGTTATGTCCAATGGTGACGCCTTCAGCGATTGAAATTGGAAACCCAGGATCTGTATGCAGAGTGCAGTTTTCCTGAATATTAGAACCAGCACCGACGGTAATTGGCTCATTATCGCCACGAATAACCGTCCCAAACCAGATGCTTGCGTCTTCGCCCAGGATCACCTGACCAATTACGCTTGCATTGGGAGCAACCCAGAAAAATTCATCGGGAAGTGACGGCTTTTTTCCGTCCAGTTCAAATAGGGCCATGTGTTTTCTCCATGCACATTCGCGTTTTCGCGAGCTTAATATGCATGGTCGAAGGATGCTATGCCTTCAAGTAAGGTCTTTCTGTTTTTTACAGATTTTCTATATCAATCCGAGGCCAATCATGGAATGCACCACGAAACAGCCGGAGCAATAACTCCAAATAACAGAGACCCCCAGACAAAAAAGCATAATCGCCCCCGGTACTGTGCCGTTGAGCCAGCAAATTGCGGTGTTTCTTATCATGATATATGGCCCAGCGAAGAGGCACACGAACAGAGACCAACCAGCTTTGAGCGGATTAGCAAAAGACAGCCTAAAATCAGAATTATTACCCGATACAGTCTCATGTACGGCAGAGACCAGACCCGCAGCAGTAAAACCGCTCGCTAACACAAAAATTACTATCCATAATTCCATTTATTTTACCCCATATTAACCATGTTTAGCAAGAATGTCTTAACTACCCTGACATTCAGATAATGAGATAAAAGCAATTCCCGTGCCAATTTGGTTGTGCCATTGCGTTACAAATTAGCCTTGAATGATGTTTGGGTGTCACATTGTTGCTTTATGGAGATTATGTTGAGTCAATTTGCTGCAAACCCCACCATGCCAAGTTCACCAGCGTCCCATTCATTGGGAATGTCACGAATGCTGTTTATCATTAGTGGCATCGCGTTCGCCTCGGCGATGATTGTGTTTTTGATTGTTGTTTCAATTGGCGATGAAATATCTCAGGCCGGGCACACTGATAGTGCTGCTATTCATGAGGTCATAATTGATAATGATGTCATGGGGATAACGGCTAATATGATCCGATTCCCTGCCCAGCGTTTTTCAGGCAATCATGAGCGTGTCGATATCTATGCGCTTTGGCCATTAATGTCCGGCTATTCTGAAGAAAACAAATCAGCTTTTAATATGGGCAAGGACAGCGATAAAGTTGTTTTCATAACACTGGAACGGCGCTCCATGTCGAAAGACATGGCTGGGCGGGTAATCCCAATTTATAGCCAGTTTTTTGAAGGTACTGCCCAGGAGACATCAATGGGATTAACCAGCCATACGCTTTCGAAGAAATCCGGGTATATTGATGAGGATTTGTACCTAGAAACCGACAGCCCATACCCGTTTGCCACGCGCTGTATCCGCGAAACATCCAAAGTTAGCAAACCGTTTTGCATGCGAGACATATTCGTAGGGCGCAATCTCACCCTCACCTATCGCTTCCATAAGTCATTGTTGCCCGAATGGGCCAACCTTGAACGCATGGTGCGCAAACGTTTTAACTTGATGTTGAAAAACTAGGGTCCGGAAGAGCCTAAAGGTCCAGGTCGATATCCAGTATCGCCATTGAAAAGTTGAAGGACAATTCGCCTTCATCCTCGTCACGGTAAACAATGCCGAGGAACTCATCGCCCTTATAGACTTCGCAAGAGTCTTTTTTGTTTGGGCGCGCTTTTATTATCAGGCCGGGGGTTTGAAAAACCTTGAGAAAATAAGCTTCCAGTTTTTTGATTTCGTCCGGCTTCACGAGCACTCTCCAATTGGTTTCGACGGGGTTTGCCCCATTAATGGCCTTCTGACACAACCTCCCCTACCCTGTAAAGGTCAAACCGAGATTGTGCCATGATTGGTGGTGCTGGCAAATTTTAAAAACGGGACTAAAAGTCCTCAGCGATGATCTGGTCCATGGTTCTGGATGGTTCAGCGCAGCCTGCCACCCCAACGACTCTGCCCGGAATTCCAGCAATAGTAACGTTGTTGGGCACATTTTTCAGAACCAGCGAACCTGCGGCAATTCTGGAACAATCTCCAACAGAAATATTGCCAAGCACGGTTGCACCTGCTCCAAGCAGCACACAATTGCCGATTTTTGGATGGCGATCTCCGCCTTCTTTTCCAGTTCCGCCCAAAGTTACACCG
Source organism: Rhizobiaceae bacterium (assembly GCA_016763155.1). Classification (GTDB taxonomy): domain Bacteria; phylum Pseudomonadota; class Alphaproteobacteria; order Rhizobiales; family Rhizobiaceae. The sequence continues at coordinate 920 of JAESUH010000123.1, read as the reverse complement.
TGAAGAATGGATACATCATCCCCAATCACTGCGGTGCTACCTACGACAACTCCGGTGGCGTGATCCATGAATATGCCCTTGCCCATTATAGCTGGCGGCATGATATCGACCTGGAATAATTGAGAAGACCGGCTTTGCAGGAAGAGGGCGAAATCGTTCTTGCCCTGCTTGAAGTTCCAATGGGCCAAGCGGTGGCACTGAATGGCATGAAAGCCTTTGAAATATAGAATTGGAGTAATGAAACGGTCACAGGCCGGGTCCCGGTCATATACAGCACCAATATCCCTACGCAGAATACTAGACCATTCCGGCCAATCCTCAAGCATGTTTTCATAGCTCTGGCGGATGGTGTCAGCTGGCACATCAGTGCCGCTCAAGCGGGCTGCCATGCGGTGGATTACGGCATCTTCCAGCGTCTCTTGCGCCAGAATGGTTGAATAAATGAAAGTGGCCATCAGCGGATCGTTATCGATTGCTGCCTGAGCCTCATTGCGAACTGCCTGCCAAACAGGATCAACTTCAGTTGGTCCAGAACTGGTCTTTTTACGGCTCGAAATACCAGACATTTTCAAATCCTTCCTCAAAAACTCTGAGCGTTAATCCATACGATATATGTAGCTGGGGCCGGGCAACAAGGAAAAAATATGAAATTCAATCAAATCTGCTTGAAATCAGGGCGTGTTCAAAAACTCAAGAGCACCGGCAACAAACGCTTTATCGCCAGTGGCAAGCATGTGGTCACGGCCAGGAATTGGGAGATAACTCGCATTGGGCATCAAATCAGCAAGGGCTTCACCTGACCCTGCAATATCGTCTTTAGTGCCGATGGCCACCAGAACCGGATTTGTTATTTCTGCTATCCGTTCGGCGGATATTCGTTGGCGCACGCCACCAACACAAGCAGCCAATGCCTTGCGGTC
>JAESUH010000122.1 GCA_016763155.1 Rhizobiaceae bacterium | reverse complement strand
AGCTAGTCAATAATTTTGCAGATAATAATGCAGCACGCTATTGCGTTCAAAGTCGTCATGCTTCGGTTATCGCGCCAAAGTTTGGCCGCGTCAACTAGGAAAGTTCCACAATAAGGAAATGGCCAACCACCCCATTACCACCGCAATCAGGCAATCCAGAATGCGCCATGCAATTTTCCTCTCAAACAAAGGCTGCAACAGCCGCGCGCCATATCCCAGAGCGAAAAACCAGATGAAAGACGCAGACATTGCGCCAATGGTAAAGGCTATCCGATCACTGCCTTGCCACACAGAAGCAAGCCCTCCAATCAACACCACCGTATCCAGATAAACATGCGGATTGAGCAGCGTGAGTGCGAGGCAAATGGAAATTGCCTTGATGAGGTTTGGTGCCTCATCATTCGCGGCCTTCATGGCATGAGGGAAAAGCGCTCTTTTACCTGCAAGGAAAGCGTACCCCATCAAAAATATAAACCCGCCGATGGAAATGATTTGGAGCAATTGCGGGTATTTTTCGACGAACACACCCAGTCCAGCCACGCCAATCGCGATCAATATGGCATCGATCATCGAGCATATCAGGCACAGAATGAAGACATGCTGACGCAACAGACCCATACGCAAAATGAACGCATTTTGCGCGCCAATCGCAATGATCAACGAGCCGCCCAAAGCAAGGCCGGAAAGTGCAGGATAATACCAGATGTTCAATTCCTCGATACTTGGGCCAAGTGTTTTGGTCAGGTGCTAGAAAAGATCCATCTGATCCGGCTTGGGTTCTTTATCCTTTTGCACTGACTCTTCGTCAATCTCAACTGGATTTTGAATTTCCGGACCGGAATTTGTCACTGTATTCACGGCTTTGCCAATGGGAACGCATTCCAGAAAATCATCGTCAAAAGGCAGCATTAGCTCTTCCACGTGCCGTGGTTCCTGTGTCCTGCAGTTCAACCATCGGTCAAAATCTTCAGGTCTGATGATCACCGGCATACGATGATGGATTGGCGACAGGGATTGGTTGGAACCAGTCGTCAAGATGCAGCCACTATCAATTTCGCTACCATTGGCGCTGGACCATGTTTCCATAAGCCCGCCAAAGGTCAGAATGCCGCCATTTCTTGGACGTATCAAATAGGCCTGTTTGGCATCTCCCTGACGGTGCCATTCGTAATATCCAGATGCTGGAACCAGTGTGCGACGGTGGCGCATAGCATTGCGGAAGGATGGTTTTTCTGCAGCGGTTTCGCTGCGGGCATTTAACAATAACGAAAACTCGCCCGGTTCTTTTACCCAATTTGGGACGAAACCCCATCGCACAAGAATAGGCGCAATATCGCAAACGCCACTTGCCGTCATCATCAAAATTGGCTGGGTTGGTGCAATGTTATAGCGAGGAGGAAACGGATCAAGGCTTTCAAGACCGAACAGGGTCTCAACCGCTTCTGTGGTTTCAGTCAGGGTATATCTTGCGCACATTTTTCCCTCCTGATTGCCAATTCTGCTAAACCTGCCCTATTTGGTACTCCAGATAGAAGGAAAGCGCCATTGCCAGATAAATCAAAAATTGCAGCAGCCTCTATCGCATTATTTGATGATGAGCAGATCTTGCTGGTTTTGCGGGGACGCAAGCCAATGGCAGGATTATGGTCGCTGCCGGGCGGCAAGCTGGAAGTTGGCGAAAGCGCAAGTGAGGCCGCCATTCGTGAAATGCACGAGGAAACAGGGCTGTACGTATCCAACCTTGTTTTTGTGCGCCAGTTCATTCCCTTTCGTCAGGTGGGTGGTGAAAAAATCGAAAGCGGATATTGCCTTGATGTATTTGCCAGCAGTCATTTTTCTGGAGAATTACAGTTTGGGGATGATGCTGAAGATGCAAGATGGGTACGGCGGGATGAATTGGCGAACCTACCCCTAACACCATCAGCGGAAACGATAATTTTACAGGCTCACAGCCTCGTGTTCACCCAATTTTGAATTGGATTGATCTATAAAGATTGGCACAACGGGGTGAGTTGTGGGAAAATACAGGTTCAACCGGAAGGCCAGAATAATGCCCACACTCAATCAAAACTCCTCCCTGCCCCGCGCAGTCTTCATCGCGTTCTTAATGCTGGTTGTGATCGCAGGATGGACCATCGCTGCAAAATCCGATCCCAATCCCGCTTCCCGCGAGAATTGGAAAACGGACTTTACCAAAACATCGATTGAATTTTCTGACGTGATGTCTGGTGGGCCGCCAAAGGATGGCATTCCCTCAATTGATGATCCAAAATTTGTATCGATCAATGAGGCGGATCAATTTGATGACCGCGAACCTGTGATCGGGTTGCAAATCAACGGTGACGCTCGCGCTTACCCTTTGAGTGTTTTAATGTGGCATGAGATTGCCAATGATGTGGTGGGTGGCAAAGCTGTTACGATTACGTTTTGCCCGCTTTGCAATGCGGCGATCGTGTTTGATGCGACAATCGAAGGAAAACGTCATCAATTCGGCACGACCGGGCGATTGAGGAATTCAGACTTACTGATGTATGACCGGGTTTCAGAAAGCTGGTGGCAACAGTTTTCTGGCGAGGCGGTGATTGGCAGCTACACGGGTAAACTGTTGAGAATTTTGCCATCGCGGCTGGAATCCTATGGCAATTTCAAAAAACGTTTCCCTAAAGGAAAGGTGCTGGTTCCTAACAACCCACAAACACGCAATTACGGCAGCAACCCTTACGTGCGCTATGACAGCAACAGCTCACCATTTCTATTTCGCGGTTCTCTGCCTAAAAACATTGAGGCCATGGCCAGGGTTGTGGTTGTCCGCGATGAGGGGGGCCCAATAATTATTGCCATGGAGAAATTGCGCAAACAGGTGATTATGGAAATCAATGGCTTCAAATTTCACTGGCAGGAAGGACAAGCCTCGGCGCTTGATACAAGAGAAATTTCAGACGGTCGGGAGGTCGGCAATGTTACAGTTCAGCGGGAGAATAAAGACGTGGCCTATGATGTTACATTCGCCTTTGTTGCTCATGCATTTCATCCAAAAGTGGAAATTCTCCAGTAATAGCCTGATTTAACCATTTTCTCTGGCTAAGGGATCATGTATGGGTGCAAAACCACTTTGTGCCTTAATATGGAACAGGCTGTAGAAATGATGCTTGCCAATAGTTTGAAATGTATTCTTGTTACAGCCCTGCTTTTGGTCTTCACAGCGGGAGCTTCCCAGTTTGCATTAGCGCAAACCAAAGTGGAAGCGGATAAGCCAGATATTCCAAAGCCCACAATTTCAACTCTGCCGCCAGCCTATGAGCCACAAATGATGCGGCTTGCGGAGATATTGGGCGCGCTTCATTATTTGCGTGAATTGTGTGGCGCAGATGAAGAACAGCTTTGGCGTGAGCAAATGGCCAAAATCCTCATTAACGAGGAGCCAAGCGAGCCGCGCAAAGCAAGGCTTATTGCAAGTTTCAATAAAGGATTTCGGGGATTTCGCGAGATTTACCGCGAATGCACACCGACGGCTGTCACAGCCACCAACCAGTATTTGAAACAGGGCGCACGAATTTCTACAGAAATTCCTGACCGGTATGGGCGCTAAATCAACTGCTTATGACCACCGCCCACATTAACCATTGAAGTAAAATCACCCGGGATTTTAGCCATTGCCTATTGGGATTTATTCGATTTGGCATTACTGGTGTGTGAAGAAAGACCACAGCCCTACCGGATGAACATCATAATTCAACGGTATTTTTATTGATCCAATTGTTTTGAAAGCATGAAGCTTCCATGGAAAAGCAGCCATACGATGATCTTCAGTCTCTGATTGCTGATGAAAAGAAAGCTGTTATCCAGCAAATGTTCTTTGACTTGTGGGAAGAAGCCTATGAGCAAGGAATTGAAGCGGAAGTGGTGGCGGAAATTTTGGTTGAGGGCTCCATTCGTGAATTGGTCGCTAAAAATGGTGAGGATGAATCCAGCCGGATTTTAACTGACCTTGGCAAGCTCGAAGAGCAAGGTGCATTTCTTCCACGCATCACATTACAGTGATCCATTAGCGGCATTCTGGAAAACCTATTGTGGTTCCAGCGGGTGGAAGGTTTAAAGTTTCCTTCCAACAATTTGTTCCGGCAGGTTTTTCGCTATGAATAAACAAAAACTTTTCACCGCAATTGCCTTGCTTGTGGCAGTCACTGCTTACTGGTTTTGGTCCAACGGTTCAGCCGACAACAAGGTCGCATCGGGCAAACCCATTGTTCAGGTTAGTGTGCCTAACCTTCAGGGAATTGCAAAAGCGGGTGAGCCGCTTTTTAACGAAAATTGTGCCTCATGCCATGGAACCAATGCGGCAGGGCAAGATGGCGTAGCACCTCCCCTGATCCATAAAATATACGAACCCAACCACCATGGCGATCAGGCATTCATCCTTGCGGCAAAAAATGGCGTGCGTGGCCACCATTGGCCATTTGGAAACATGCCCCCTGTCGAGGGCACGACGAAGCGCGATATCACCAAAATTATTGCCTATGTGCGAGCGCTTCAAAGGGCAAACGGGATCTACTGATTAGAATTTTCCGCTTTAGCGAAGTTGTGCGAGATGCACATTGTTTTTTGCAGATAAAGACCGTGTAATAACTCTGAGCCCATCGCAAACTATTTGCAGGGTTTGGAGGAGTTCCGGATATGTCAATTGAAGTCTTTGTTATTTCACAAATTTATCTTACCATGTAATTACTTATATATGGGATGGAAATTAAACGCGTGAAAATTAGAACAATAATCAGCGTTATATTAATTAGCCTT
>JAESUH010000121.1 GCA_016763155.1 Rhizobiaceae bacterium | reverse complement strand
TCAGTACGGGTTCGGGTTTGTAACTAAGGTCGGCTTGCCGACATACACCTAAAAACCAGACACTATTTAAATACTAATTACTTCTCCAGAAGCCTCGGTTTTATCGCCGGGGCTTTTGGCGTTTTAGAGATAATTGTTGATTCAGTCGAAATTCGATGTGTGATCTGCCACCAGATTAGTGTAGTGGCCTGAGAGGGATATGAATGCCTCTCAGGCTATTGCTCCAATTGGAGCAATAGATTGCAGCGCGTCACTGACAATGGCTAATGCGCTATAGCTGCAACGCCAAATTGATCATTAATCCCGCAAAAGTTCAAATGGGTTATCCATTGTGCAGGTATATCCAACCTGGCATGATCGGCGGTCACGAGTGGGTGCATAGGCTCGCTTAACATAATCGCCAAATGGGCAGAACGATCTATTCGAAACAAATCTTTCATAGGAATGACCGCCGGTGCTCATAAGAATGGTGCCGCGCGAATGGACCAAATTTCGTGCCTGATGACAGGTGTAACTCAAAGTGCTTTTTCGCGCCTCGGCAACGGTGATTGTCGTTGCTATCATTACAGTTGTAACAAACGCCAATTTCCAAATTTTCATGATGAGATGTTCCTCAATATTCAACTGCCCCTTGCGTGCCATTCTCATCACAACTATGGCGACATCAAGTTTCACCGACACATACTGATATTTCCCCGATGGATCTGGCTACCAAACTCCCCTTCAGGTGAATTTCTGCGATTTTTTTATAATGAACAATTCCTGAATGTGCCATTCAGCACAACTTCAGGCGGGGACCATTATTAGATTTGGCATGGGGCAAGTTGGTAAAACAAAAACCTAAGGACAATTACAATGGCCAAAATTATCGAAACAAAATCAGCGCTGACTTCCCGTCGCAAATTTTTCACCAAGTTTATGGCACCGGCACTCGCCACAACCGTTTTGTTCAATGCAGCAAGCATTGTTACAAGCACACCAGTTCAGGCAACAACGCAATTCTACTCACAGGGCTATGATAAAGGCAAAGTCGCAGGGCTCAAAGATGGCTATAAAGACGGCTATTCCGACCAGTACGAACAGTCATACAATGATGCGCTCATTATGAGGCGCAGCAACCCCATGCGAGATTTCATCAAAGGCTGGAAAAAAGGATACAAGGTTGGATATAATAAGGGCTACAAAACCGGCAGTTATGATGGCGGCAATGACGGCACAACTGACGGCCGGGATGATCGCCAGACCTTGCGCGGTGACATGAGAGAACAAATGCGTAATTGCCTGAGATTTGGCAATTGCGGGTAACACCCCCACGCAAACTTAGACTACCCACAAATGGCAGCCAGATAGAATTCATATCTGGCTGCCATTTTTTTGAAATATGCCGAAAAATAAACACGGTAGGAGTCAGCTAAACTGGTTACCGCACTCTCCTGCTAAAAATACACCGCCCTCAATTCATTTATGTCAAAAAGGGCGGTGTCGGATTAAGTCCGCAAACCTAACTTTATACTTTGAGCCAGATAGCATCCTCAACAGAGGCAGCCATTCCTTTTTTGGGCTGCGGGATAGCTCCTGATTTCACACCTTTCATGATCTTGCGGCGCATTTTTTCAATTTCGCCAACATTTTCATGAGTAGAGACCATAAGAATCTGCCCTGCGGGGCCACCCAAGCGAACCCTAAGTTCAACATCTATGCCGCAATATTTCTTAATGGCGACGAGGCGTTTCTTTGAGAACTTTATGTTCTCATCCAAATGGCCTGAATTCGGAGTGACAATTCTTGAGAATATAGCAGTCATCATTTATCTCCCAGACAACAGATAGCGCTTTTAATTGGAAACGTCCGACGGATTAGTTGTCTTAAAATTTGAGCGCACCACACTGTGCTCCGCCGAGCAGATCAACAATATTCAGATGTTGGGTATCAGTCATTGACTTACATCAAGAGCATATAGGACCAGGCGGTGCCGGTGTCGCCACTATGCCTACAATTGTAAATACCACCATTGATCTGATGGTTGAATATTACAAACAAGCCCCGAAGGCGCGTGAACACCATTCGAGGCTCTAGTCACAATGAAATTGCGAAATGACATCATAACTAAGCCACACCTAGCAGTAGACAATGAAACAGGCAACACCCGTTTAAAGCGTTTGGGAAATTGGCCGGAGGCAGCGCCAAACAAAAAAGCATTGTCAAAAGGAACGGCTCATGCCAGTTTCATTCTGCAATTAAATCCCATCTAGGGGATACCGGTTTAAAGTTGGGGAATACTCATGGATAAACTAAAAACCATTGTTGATAAAGCCGTTGGTGAACTTGATGATACTTTGTCGACTGATCAAATTACAAACATTCGGATCGTGATTGAAGCTGCGGTTATTCGCAGCTTGCTTGAAGGGCAACATAGAGCAGTGGATGCATGCGTAAATTGTGAAGAGGCCGAACAGGATATAGCTCATAAAATTGCTACAGCCATTCGCAAGGAAAACGATGCTCTAATAGTCAATCTTTCCAGCCTACGCTAACGCGTATTCTTAGGTCATGGCTTCATAAGCAGAGACAAACAATTGTAAATGAAATAATCAGCCTTGATAAAGGCCGTATTGCCGCCCGCTGGCGTGCGCATTGGGCAATGTTGTTGTCCCAAATATCACAAGATACAAATTATCTGACTTTAAAAGACGGCAGCCATGGTGTCCCTGCACCATGGCCGGGATGCCCTGTTGTGGACGGATTATTCCATGGAAAAATTTGCCGTCATTAGTAGCATAGGCCGATCTAACTTTTGAATCATTGCGGGTTAGCCAGATATAATGAGTTGTTGGGCGCAGTTGTGTCTGACTAAGAAAACATTTTGGTCCAGTTGCGAAAAATTATTACGGCTCGTAGTATAAAATCCCAACGATCTAAAAGTATCATTATTTTTTATATTGAAAGGCGCTGAGTTATGTCTTCGGAAGAAATTTTAACCATTTTACTGATGGTATATCTGATTTTTACATTGGTGTTTTCGGTGTTGTTCGTAATTTGGTTTGTCAAGCTTCAGCGGTTTAAAAAACGCTTTGCTGGTGTTTTGAGCGCTGAAGAAGAGGAGAAATCAATTCGAGCACGACTGAATCTGATGTTCAATGAGCAAAAAGCAGAACTCTTAAAACAGAAAAAGAAAGTCACGGACGTCAAGGCTGAATATAGACAGAAACGTCAGTTATTATCTGATCTAGAGGAGGCTTTAAAGCCTCTTGAGGACGCACAAGGATTGGCTGACGTAGGGTTTCAAGAACCCAAATTTCAACTGGAAGACCATGCTGAATATATTTTTGCAATTAAGCAGGTCAAGGCGTCTCAGAAGGCACTAGTTCGAGCCAAGGGAGCTATTGTGGGTTTAACCGACTGGACTGTTGGAGACAGCAAGTCAGAGGGTAAAAAAATGATTGGGCGAACTATACGTATGACGCTCAGAGCATTTAACAATGAATGTGATTCCAGAATCAACAAGATAAATTGGAAGAACGTCGATCAGGTAAAAAAACGAATGCTATCTTCTAGGGACGCTTTGGATAAATTGAATGAGAGTATGCAGGTAGAAATCACCGACGAGTATATGGGTTTAAAATACCAAGAAGCTGACCTAGTAAACGAGGAAAAAATTAAAAAGGAACAGGAGAAAGAAAGGCTTAGAGAAGCTAGAGAACTAGAGCGCGAAGAGGCAAAGGCGCAGCGAGAAATACGTGCGGAACTTAAAAGGCAAGAAGCTGAGGAAAGAGACAAGCAAGTCGCGTTGACTTTGATCAGGGAAAAGCTTGAAACTGCGAGTGATGAGCACAGGGCCGCTTTAGAGGCAGAAGCAAACCAGTTGGAAGAAGATTTGGCGGCGGCCAACCTGTCCAAAGGGAGGTTGCTTTCAATGGCTGAACATACCAGAATTGGACATCTATACGTAATCAGCAATCGCGGGGCGTTTGGTGACGGAGTGGTAAAAATTGGAATGACGAGAAGACTGGAACCGCTGGACCGGGTGAAAGAACTAGGTGATGCAAGTGTTCCGTTTCCGTTTGATATTCATGCCATGATTTTTTCAGATGATGCACCAAAACTCGAAAAAGAGTTACATAATAAATTTGATGAGTTTCGAGTTAACAAGATAAATCGGCGAAAAGAGTTTTTTGATGTGTCACTTGAAGCCGTTCAGCAAGAACTAAGTTCACGGATTCCTGGTGTGCCATTTGAGTTTAGTTCCCCCTCAATGGAGTACGCAGGATCGCTTAGCGCTGCTGATATAAAGAAACAAGCAGCGCAAAACCAATCAAGCAGTCTGCCTTCCGAGATTTAGAAATTCTATTCACTTTCCCCAAGTGCCTTTTCTAATAGCCTGCGAATGACCTCTGAACGGGAAAGGAGGTCTTCTTGCTAGCGGCGATAGTCGTCTAGCCATCACATTTTTCCAAATTTCCACAAACCAACAATTGAAGAAAGGGTTGTTGAATATGAGGATATCAAGCTGTGATAACTCCCATGCTAAACATAGTGGTTTTTAATGCATCAGGGATTTGTGGTTTCGGTCCAAACCTTCGCCCGAAACGCATCCTCGGACCCGATTGAAATCAACAAGCAGGTACCGCCTAACTGCAGCAAACCACGTGAAATGAATACACCGCGAAGATATTGAAATGTTTGGTGGAGCCAGACGGGATCGAACCGACGACCTCTTGCATGCCATGCAAGCGCTCTCCCAACTGAGCTATGGCCCCTAATGCATTGGCTTGGCCAATGGCTTTATATGAAACCACCCTTGCGGATTGT
>JAESUH010000120.1 GCA_016763155.1 Rhizobiaceae bacterium | reverse complement strand
TGTCGTCAGCCTTGTGACATTTATGAGTAGCCAGACAAACGCCCTCTTAGGCACCGTCCATCTTGCAATTTTTGCAGCTTATGTAGTCAAAATCTTCGACGTGCCAGCCTAGAGCGCGCCTTGTACCGGGGTCGCATTGTGCTATGTTTTTTCCATTGGACCTAATCAGATTGACAAATTGTGACACATAAAAAAAATACCGTAAGATTTGCCGCGCCATTCTTGGGTGCGTTTTGGGTAGTCCTGTTGGCATTGGCTTTCAGTTACATGACGTCTGAAATGGCTCACGCGCATGACACGAAATCTATGGGCCAGAAAGTGTACATACCCGTATATTCATCGATATCTCACGCGTCGGATAAGGAATTTGATCTAAAGGTCACGTTGAGTTTTCGCAATTTAGATGGGGCAACTCCCATTACGCTGATATCAGCGATCTATTACGATACTGTTGGCAATGAACTTGGCAATCTGCTCAAATACCCCAGCACTTTGGCTCCTTTTGGTACGACCCAGATATTCCTTGAAACTGATGATTTCAGGGGTGATGTTGGCGCCAATATCGTCATTGAATGGAGCTCACAATTACCGGTTACATCGCCCCTGATCGAAACAATCATGGTTGGCTATCGCGGCACCCAAGCATTTGCATTTACTAGCCGAGGAATTGTTATTGATTAACGTCTGCAGAATATTGTCTCAGTACGCTCTTCCAAGAATACAAATTTAAACCAATACTCCGCTAGTAACCGAACCTAATAAGCACTATAAGCATATTAATTGGTTTGATAAAATTAGCGAAGACAAAATGAATATTTGTAATACTACGTTAGAAGCTGAAAAGCAGGGAACCAGTGTTCTAAAGGGGGGTTGCTCTCCCAGCGTTCAATATGCTTTTGCTAACCAGATTTCGTCATTGGGTTCGCAACAGAACGGCGGTCGATGATGTTGTCGATTGCATCAAAATTATTTACCAATCTTCTTACTTCCGATGACAAGAAAGTTTCGCGACGAAATTCATTGATTAAGCGTACGATGGGCCTTGCAGATACGGGTATCCCACTTGGCCGTGAAAATAAGCCCGCCGGATATATTCGTTGGAAAGCAGCGGTCAATGAAAAATCCAATAACGGTAAATCCATCAGCCATGACGAAGAAAAGACGGTTCCCTGGCGCGAATACGTCTGGAAAACACCCGTTTCAATTGGCGATTGTTCTTGGGGGGAGGTGCGTTGGCGCTTCTACCAAAATGGCTTGGTATGTTTTGATTCTGAAATGTCTAATGCAAGCGGCAAATTGGACAATGGCGACATTCAGGGCCACCGCATTGAAATCAGGGAAAAGAACGGCCTTTTGGTAGGGGTTTGGATCGCTGGTTTCTTCGTCCGCAAAGATTTGCCGATGCGTGGCTTTCAGGCCTCAATTATTGACGAGCATTTGCCGCTAAAATTTCATTTTTCAGAACTGTGTGAAGAGCAATCTGGCGCTTGGGTTTGTATTTAACGGCAACTTTGAGGAGAGGCATCTAATTCGCACCTCCGCTTTGAATGAATAGCGCCAACTTGGTGTAGCGTAGATGGAAACCTATCTTCGCCAATTAGAGAATATTGTTTTGTTCGACAATGCCAAAAAACCCGCTCACTTGTGGCGGGTTTTTGTTGATATGGCATAGTTTGTTAGTAACCGAGCCGCGCCTCAAGTACGCTTAGGGTTTCACTCAATTCAGCAATTTGACCGTCCAGCCGGCCAATTGAACGTTCGGCAGGCGTTGTGTCCTGAGCATCTTCATATGCCTTGATATATGCAAATACCCGGCTCCAGATTGAGTTGCCTGAGACAAGGTTTTCAATTCTCGTATTCATTGGATTGTCCTTTCAAATTTAAAACGTGAGCTAGAGCAGAAGGGCGCCGAGTTTTTCTGGCACTGAGAGCGTAGGGAAGTGGCCCGCTTCAAGTGTATAGACATGGTCAATTTTCCAATTGCTGATCATTTTATCTTGTAGTGCTGGCGAGATCATCTGGTCAATCGAGGTGCGAATGTAGGTTTTGGGAATCGAACCTAAGTTTTTCTCACTCACAACAGCCTTCGCGACAAACGGTTCTGTAGCCTGTTTTGTGCCGATCACATATGGCAACGCAGAAAGGATTCTAACTTCGCTCACATCGTGAAATGCGATATTTCGCCAGGTTTCTTCTTCTGCTGTTGCATAAGATTCATCAGCAGAAAAATTCAGCTTAGGCAAGAATTGCCCGCCGGGATCGTGTTTCATCGCGCCCAGAATACTGTCACCATTTTCCAGAAGAAAAGCGGTAACGTAGACAAGTCGTTCAATTTTTTGCGGGATCTGCTCTCCCAGATGAGAGATAACCGCACCTGCCATGCTGTGGCCGACCAGAACGACCTTATGGTCCAGTTGATTGATCGTATCCACAACCGTTTGTACATAGTTTTCAAGAGTTACCTCGGGGATATCCGCCTGATTGCCCGGGCTGCCGATCAGGTCGACGAGCGTCACCTTATGGCCTGCATTTTCCAGTACTGGTTGGGTGAGGTCCCAGCTCCATGATCCTTCCCACGCGCCGTGTACCAAGATGTAATGTGTCATTTCATTTTTCCATAGTTTTTGAATTTGTTTCAAAGTGAAAATTGAGTTTCTAGATTTTTGTTGGCGGGAAATTCCCTTTTTCATTGCCGGTTGCGTTGAGAAAACAGGTGAAGACTGTTGAAGCCGTCATTGCTCCAAACGGCCCATTCAGCTTCGTCGGCTTTGAAATAATTAGATTTGTAGAATTCTCGATATTCATCTGCCTCTCCTGTTCAAAAGTTAACTTGTGTTTTGCAAGTGATTAGTATCTAGGAAAACGAATTGTAAAATACAAGTTATAATTTCATAAACAGGTTTTGATAATTACTGATTGGATGATTTGAACACTCATATTCCGTTCCGCTCTCTTGCCTTACTGTATGAGCAGGTTGCAAAGAAAGAGACCGGATTGAATCTGCCTTTGGAGTCCATTGAACAATATAGCGTGAGCAAGACCGGGGACTGGGCGTCATTCATATTGAGTCACGAAGATTTATACGGCGCCATAATCGCAGCGAACAAACCTGAGGCTCGTTCAGTCACATTTGAAAGGATGGGTTTGAGCCTGCGTGGAAGTATGATTTTGGTTCATATGAATTTTGAAATTGAGAGAGATTTCAAACAAAATTGGATTGAGGCAAAAGCCATTCATTTGCTAATCGACGGGCTACGTTCTGCCAGCAACAAGAATTGGTAACCTTTGGACGGGAACAATCCCGATACAATAGTCGGGAACAATCACCCTCAACGACCTAACGTATTGGCGCATATGAATTGAAGTGGTGATGCAAATTTTCTCGGTCTGCATAATCTTCAGGCGTTGTTTTTATTGTAGTTCGGCAAGCTCGAAACCAACAGGTCGAATTTAATTCGTGTGGCACTTAACGACCTGTAGAAGGATATTAGTTCGCGCCATGGTTCTGTGACGCGGGTCAGGCCACTCAATGCCGCAACGACGATGCCAATCGATGTTTCTCCATCTAGCACCATCAACCCACCCAAGGTTAGAATGCCGATGGTGCCGATGCCGGTAATGACGTTCAACACAAACTTCGTTGACAGTTTGAACATAAATATTTTGCGGCGCAAATTATAAATTCGATCAAAATCTTCGAGTATTTCCTTTTGGATTTTTTTCAAATCCTCTTCAATTATCCTGTTGGTTGTATGGCGCAGAGTTTGAACCCGCTCTTTAATTTTGGCGTTAATTTTCTTTTGCGTCAGGGCCACAACCAATGCTTGCGGCAAAATCACAGCCACCATGAACATGCCAAGATTGGGTTGGGTCGCAACGACAAAGCCAACGACGCTAAATAATGTGGCGATCTGAACTAAGGGAGATGTAATCGCAACACCTGCAAAGCTACCGATTTCCTCTGCTTCGCTGGTAACCATGGTCACCAATGCGCCATCGCCCACGGTTTTTTTGGAGCCTTGGTTTTTCCTGTTTTCGCAAATTTGAACTCGTATTCGGCGAATAATTGATTCACTCAAAGTGGAGCTTTTATATTGTAGGGCAAATTTAAGGCCGCTGGCTAAGACCGCAACAAAAAGGTATTGCGCGCTCAGCGACAATAATTGTTGCTTCGAAATCGACCCTGCCAAACCATCGATAATTTCTTTTTGAAATTGCAATGGAAATGCGGCGAGAGCGGCAATAGCCAAAGAAAGAAAAATCAGCGGTATCTGCGCACGCCAAGATACATCCCAGATGCGTTTATAGAGATCAATCATACTTCTTCCTCACCACCGACTTCAATTTCTACACACGTCCACAAACAGCGAGAGTTGTTCCCGTTCGTAGGGCATGTCTGTTCATATTGTGAATAGAAAATACAGTGTCAACTTCCCAAGCCGAGTGTGATCGTTTCCAGTGGGATATTATAACATCGGATTGACATAATTTATGATCGCTTCCATGCGGATCATCACCTTGCGAATAATATGCGTTGCACCAACGCTCTCGGTGTATATTGCCGTCGTCCCAACCATGCCGGGTTTCAGCTGCTTTAACATGGGGTCTTCATCAAGCTCAATTCTCACAAAAAATGGCTCAGCCTGAACTTGCTGTGTTGGCATGACCGTCCCGCTGATCACAACCTGACCTTGAGAAGATACTTCAATAACAGTTTCGACTTTTCCGGAGAAAACCCGACCTGGAACAGCCTTGAAAGCAATTTCTACCGGCTGGCCAACTTTTAAATGCCGCAAATAAATTTGGTGAATTTGCGCGCCTACCAGTTTTTTTGAAGTATCTATAAAAGTCATGGCGGGCATGAAGGGCATATTGGTTACCCGTTGCCCCGGACGTAGTGCTAGCGTGGTGACAAATCCATCAGATGGTGCCCGTATAACAGTTTCCTGCAGGTTCCATTCTGCTGCAGCAAACTCGGCTTTAAGGCGGTCAACTTGCGCCTGGGTCTCTTCTACCTGAAACCTTGTTCCCGCATTTGAACTGGCCAGCTTTTTAAATTGTTGCAAACGTTTTTCTTGATACTCAAGCTGCGCTTTGATCGCACTAACAGATGACTTAAAAAGCGTATCATCGATCTCAAAAAGGATACTGCCCTTTTTCATCGGTTGATTTGGCTCGACAATCACCTTGGATACCGGGCCGCTGACATTAGGAATGATTTGCACTGAATAGGTAAGAATGCGGACCGGCCCTGCCGGCGCGCCCCATTGCATGGGGATGAATAACGCGACAAAAAGAACCACAACCCAGGCAATGATAGACAACCAGGTACCAGGTTTGTTGGGAACAATTTTCATTTTAACAAGAAGCGCCAATACACCCACATAAATCAGGGTCAAAAAAACAATCATGCCTGGGACTCCTTTTTGGAGGTGAGGGCGGTTTCCGTATTTGAGACAGTTTCCTGCGGCGGTGGTGTCTTTAATTTTACATCACCGGTGGACATCTGCATTGGCCCTGATGGCGCTGTAAACGCCCAGATCATAGCGATTGGCCAGAACACCCCCGCTGCCAATGCACCGAGCCAACCGGCAACGTTGATTGCAGCAGCATTTGGGTGGCCTCGTTGATGAGCGATTTTACCCGGCAACATGGCTAAAACTATCCAAATGACAACCACACTAACCAGCAGGGTTATCAATACAATCCAGGCAAAATAATCGAGAGGGGTCATGAGATACTGCCTATCCTAGGTTTGTTACCTTTAAAAAAGTATTATAAAACAAACCTATCCACAATCAAAAGAATTTATTTCATCATTTGGTAGTTACCTCTTTCTCAGTACTGTCGCGTGAATTTTCATTGTTTCTACCGGCGAAATAAATTGCACGAGTAGTAAGTATAATGTGGCGAGTACGGGCAGGAACTCGGCTGAAACCGATGTCTTCCAACATCTCTTGAACGATTAAATCACTCGGCAGTGTCGCCTGAACAGCCGTAGTTTTTGAATTGGCCACTGCTGATGAAAGACCCAAACTTTGCAACCTAGATATCTGGTGTCATCAAATGGTTACTGACACATTTATAGTTGCATGTTCCTAGTATTTTGAACCGCATCGAGCTTAATGAAAATTCCATAGATCAAAAAATTTGAAATTACGGAAAATAATAAAAGGTCGAGAAGTGTTGCTAACAGGTATATTATCCTTTCGCCTCTCAGCATCCAAGCCATCAGGGGTTGCGCGCAACGATAAAATCAAGATAACATTCGGTATATATTTGATATTACTTAACTTAATCAAATTTTGAATTTTTGAAAATGGCATATGGAGAAATACATTGAAAACGAAAATAGCGCTAATACTTCCCCTGATTATGGCATCTCCTGTTCTCGCTCAGGACACGCCGCCCCCGCCAGTCGAAAAAGTGAAATATTCTCCATATCCAACCAAGTCATTTCCTAACCAGGTATTTTTTGGCGACACTCATCTACACACCTCCTATTCAACTGATGCAGGCATGGTGGGTAACATTCGCGGACCCGAGGATGCCTACAAGCTTGCAAGAGGCGGCGTGATTACTTCAAGTTTTGGTTTGAAGGTCAAATTATCCCGTCCTTTGGATTTTCTGGTTATTACTGACCATGCCGAAAATCTCGGTCTGGCGCCCGCTATTGCAGAGTCAAACGCCGGTCTTTTGAAAAACCCCTGGGGCAAGGATATCCACGACAAGGTAAAGGCTGGAGACCTCACCGGGGCTTTTGATATGTGGATCAAACAAGTGAATGCCAGTGATGACAAATTAAAAGGCTCCGGCATGGAGCGCTCTTATTGGCACCGTGAAACGGCCGCTGCCGAGAAATACAATGAACCCGGCCTGTTTACGGCGTTAATCGGGTTTGAGTGGACGTCAATGCCGGATGGAAACAATTTGCATAGAAATATCATCTTTCGGGACAATAAAGACAAGGCAGATAAAATCACTCCCATCTCGTCCTACGACACGGTTGACCCGGAAAAGCTGTGGGACTGGATGGAAAAATATGAGGATGAAACTGGCGGTAAAATGTTGGCAATTCCGCATAATGGAAACATGTCCAACGGCTTGATGTTTGATGACGTAACTCTGACATCCAAGAAGCCACTGGATTTGGATTACGTTAAGCGGAGAGCGCGTTGGGAACCCCTTTTCGAGGTTACCCAAATCAAGGGTGATAGCGAGGCTCACCCTGCATTGTCGCCAAACGATGAATTTGCAGACTTCTACACCTGGGACACAGGAACTTTGGGGGCCGCAACCACGACGCCCGAGATGTGGCCAAGGGAATATGCCCGAGAAGCGCTTAAACGCGGCCTTGCTTATGAGAACAAGCTCGGAGTTAACCCCTTTAAATTTGGCATGATTGGATCAAGCGATTCTCATACATCCATCTCAACCACGGCAGAGAATAACTTCTTTGGCAAGGTAAGTATGACCGAGCCAAGTGCTAACCCACGCTATCGGTTTAATGAAGTTATTGTTGCCCGAACAAATCCTGATGAGACGAAAAAAGTTCGCCATTTTCGAGCAGCGTCAAATGCACTGGCCGCAGTTTGGTCACGTGAAAATACGCGTACAGCCCTTTGGGATGCCATGAAGCGTAAGGAAACATACGCAACGACGGGTACCCGCCTGAAAGTTCGCGTCTTCGCCGGTTGGGGTTTTGCCAAGACCGATCTGGATCGCTCAGATTTTGCTGAATATGGTTATGATAATGGTGTGCCTATGGGCGGTGATCTCAGTGATGCGTCAAACGGCAAAGTACCCGGATTCTTAGTCCGTGCGATCCGTGATGCTGATGGAGCTAATCTTGACCGTATTCAGATCATAAAGGGTTGGCTGGACGAAGATGGCAAGACGCATGAAAAAATCTTTGATGTCGCGGTCTCCGATGAGCGAGAAATTGACACAGATGGCCACTGCAAAACGCCTGTTGGAAACACCGTCAATGTGAAGGAAGCATCCTACACCAATGCGATTGGAGAACCTTATTTAGCTGCATTTTGGAAGGACCCTGAGTTCGATGCCAAGCAAAAGGCTTTCTATTATGTCCGTGCCATTGAGATCCCTACTCCGTCATGGCTGGCTTTTGACGCCAAGGTTTTCGGTGCAAAGGTGCCAGAAGGAGGAAAAACAATTCTCCAGGAACGCGCCTATACATCGCCAATTTGGTACACACCAAAATCATAACTGGATAATCAGTTTTGGAGTGATCTAATATCATTTTTGGCAAGAGGGCGAAAATTACGTAACGCGTGGAAAACAGTAAGTCATAAGTATTAAGAAATACAGATGACTTGCCGTGGAAAGCACTCCAAAATAAAACAACTAAACCATACGCAAAAACAGAGAAACATGCTTGATTTCAACTCTAGTTAAGCTATAATTTTGTTGCGCTTTCTAAAGAAAATGGCAGATGTTTTGGGGCAAGAAGCGCGTGAAAACAAAAAGATAGAACGTTTGACTACTCGAAAAATGCGAAAATGTTCTGGAAACCGTTGTTTGATTTATATTGAATATAACTGCGCCAATACAGCACATAAAAGGATGTTACACATGGTAAATCTGAGCGAAATACTAGCTGACTTGAAGCAAAAACGTGACGAGTTGAAATTGCACCTTCATCTGGCGTCTAAAGATGCTGAGGATGAATGGGAAGATTTGACTGCGGAATGGGACAAGTTTTTGACGCGCGCCCAGTTTGAAAAATCCAGCGAAGAAGTTGGTGAGGCTGCCCGGGAAATGGGGTTGAAAATGAAAGCCTCCTACGATCGCTTGAAAAAAGCCATGGACTAGAGGTGTGATCAGTAACGTGACTAGAGCCAATGTCTGGCCCTCTCAAGGAAACTGCAGAGGGCCAAAAAATGGAAGATGCTGAACCCGGCATTTCCAAAATTGGCAAGCTGGCTTTTTGGCGTGATTTGCTTCTGGTTGTCTCGATTACGATTGCAGGCTTGTATTATGCTCAGGGATTTCTCATTCCGCTTGCGCTGGCATTGTTGCTTTTTATCCTGCTAACGGCCTTGATCGACCGGATTGCCCAGATCGCTATTGGCGGCAAGAGTATGCCTGTATGGCTGGCTCACATATTGGGCATATTGGTAATTGTCATCGGGTTTGCAGGCGTATTTTCAATTCTCTCAATTCAGGCCAGTGAGGTCGCAGCAGCAATTCCCCGCTATACCGACCGCTTTACCAAGATACTGGCAACGATAGTTGCAACGATCGGTGATGAGAATGCGGTGGCCATCAAAAACATGATGGCCAATCTCAATGTTTCGAGTTATGCAGCTAAAACCCTTGGCTCGGCGGGCGCTGCATTCAGTTCATTTATGCTCATTGCCCTTTATATTCCGTTTTTGATGCTTGAACGCAGTCCCATGCGCAAGAAGATGCAGCTTGCAGTACATGATAGCTCTGTAGGCGAGCGCCTCGACACTGTTCTCATAAGCATTACGAGTGGCATTCAGCATTATATAGAAATCAAAACTGCAGTAAGTGTTCTGACCGGCGTTCTAACTTACGCCATCATGCGTGCCGTTGGGCTGGATTTTGCCGAGACCTGGGCGATCATGATCTTTATGCTGAATTTCATTCCAACGATTGGCTCAATCTTTGCTGTTGTCGTGATCTCTATCGTGGCTCTGGTGCAGTTTGAAACTTACACACCGTTCCTGATTGTAGCGATCGGCGGCGGGCTGGTGCAGTTTGTTGTGGGTAGTGTTTTAGAACCACCCTTGATGGGGAAATCGTTAAACCTATCGCCAATGATGGTCCTGATTGCTCTGACATTTTGGGGGTCCTTATGGGGTTTGTCCGGGGCGTTTCTAAGTGTCCCAATTACAGTTTGTGTGCTTATCTTTCTTTCCAACATTACAAATACACGATGGATTGCCGTTTTGATGTCAGGGGATGGAAAACTGAGCGCAGACATAAAATGATTTTGGAAGTTGAGGAAGCTTCAAAACCCGTTGAAGAAACAGCGCGTAAAGGAAACTAAAAATCATGGCCACGAAAGCCGAACTGGAAAATGAACTTGCCGAGCTGAAAAAAGAATTTGCAGCGCTGAGCAAACGGGAAACTGCGAAGCCTGAGAAACCGAGCGATAAGGCAAGGAAACCCAAACCGTCTACCGATGCAAACAAAGACAAATCCGACAGTAAAACAGACAACGGATCACAAGAAGGATCTGAAAACAGTGAGACGCTGAAAGTTGCAGATATTGAAGCCATCACCACACAGGTGTTGGAAGAGTTAGAGGATACTTTTGACAAGAAGACGCTTACGATCGCATTTGGGGCACTTGTCATAGGTTATCTAATTGGGCGTTCTCGTTAGGAAGGAAAAACCATGAATCGTATCAGCCGAAATATATCGATTATTGTACGCACGGAGCGATTGATTGCTCAGCGACGGTTTTCAGTTTTACGCCGCCAGACCGGCTTCATGGTCGCTGCTGGAGTTGTTGCCGGAATTGGTTTGGTAATGTTGAACACTGCGGCATATTTTGCGCTTGCCGAGAGTATGTCGCAGGCAAATTCCGCTCTAATTGTATCTCTTGTTAATATTGCAATCGCCGTTATTTTGTTCATCATTGCAAACAAAATAAATGCAGACCGTGAAGTTGAAGCCGTCGCTGAACTGCGTGATATGGCCATCGAAGAACTAGAGATGGACATGAACGAGGCCGCCGAAGAAGTAAAAGCTGTAGTGCAAAGCGTCCGTAATATGGCACGTGATCCATTCGGCGCAATCGCACCAGGAATGCTGGGAACCATCGCTAGCGTTATCATCAAAAGTCTTAAAAAGTAGATTTGTTGGGCTGTGTAATCTGCACACACCCCACAAGGTGGCCATCTCAGAGGAAAACAAAACCGAATTCAATTGACTGGTGCAAGTTTCTGCCAATGCGCAAAGTTGACGTCACTCAACCAAGTGCAGTTGCTAATTGAAGTAAGC
Source organism: Rhizobiaceae bacterium (assembly GCA_016763155.1). Classification (GTDB taxonomy): domain Bacteria; phylum Pseudomonadota; class Alphaproteobacteria; order Rhizobiales; family Rhizobiaceae. The sequence continues at coordinate 17,687 of JAESUH010000120.1, read as the reverse complement.
GCTCGAACGGTTGATCCGCATCCTGAGAATATCAGCAGTTTAGTTGCGGCACATGTGATTCTGGAGGTACTAAAAAATACCTGGTTTGTTGATAATACACATAAAATGGGTAATAGGTTTTTACACCTTAAGTTGCTGATAAATAACATTTTTTTGTAGTGTTGCTGATGATATGTCAGTTATTTAAAAGAATATTTCCTATTAAATACATTTAGTTAGTGCCGAGGAGAAAAGGAATGAAAACATCATCTGTCGCTTTGCCGCTGGCCGTGGGGCTGAGTATGAAAACCCGAAGAACGCGTATTTCGGCGAGCTGCATCTTCATACCTCCTATTCGCTTGATGCCTACATATTTGGCAACACCCTCAATGATCCCTTTTTAGCTTATCGCTTTGCCCAGGGTGAAGAGGTTGATCTGCCCGTAGGAGCAAACACTCCGGCACCAACATTTGCAGCATTTGCAATGCGTGATCCAAATAGCGCGCCCTTGGCAAAGCTGCAGATTGTGAAGGGGTGGACTGAAGGTGATAAATTGAACGAAATGACTTTCGACATTGCCTGTTCAGATGGTGCAACACCAGATTTAAAAAGCCATAGGTGCCCGGATAATGGAGCAAGTGTAGACCTATCAAGCTGTAAGATAAGCACTAACAGCGGTGCCAGTGAACTGGCAATACTTTGGACTGATCCAGTCTTCGAGCCCGATGAGCGAGCGCTCTATTACCTGCGTGTTCTGGAAAATTCAGTTTGTCGCTGGAGCATGTACGACGCCAAGGCTGCAGGTGTTGAGCATCCAAGCGAGCTACCCAAAACCATTAAGGAACGTGCCTGGACATCACCAATTTGGTTCACACCAAGAACCTAATTTAAAAGATGATAGGCATACCGTCATGCCGAGTGTTGGTGATGTGCCTATAGCATTTCCCAGTCGACACGCCAGCACCGGCTGGCTCAGGCCCTTAGCTATTGAGTGCCCCATACTTTCCGTTTTTACCTAAAAGAAATGTTTTCAATTGCACCGGAATCCATGCAGATATTTCGTCGGTGGTAATGTGTATCAGTGGAATATATCCACTTGTTTTAGCGTGATTTGCTGCGCATTTTGCTTCCAACTAATTTAATTACCCGTTGTTCAAAATTTTCTGTTAGAAGAAAGTTTAGAAATGAATTCAGGTCGTTCCAGTTGCAATATTTGGGTTGACCACTTCAAATTATTTAGAAGTGATGAGGGATTGTATCTTGAAAAACCGTGCTGATAAGAACGTATTTGATAGGCGCCGGGATCATGATGCTAAGCGAGAAGCGGTTTTGCGGATCGCGGCCGAGATGTTTAACAAAAGAGGATATGCGGCAACCTCCCTTGATGAAATCGCCCAGCATTTCAGTATCTCAAAGACCGCCCTTTACTACTATGTGGAGAGCAAGCCTGTCTTGCTTCAAATGTGTTATGAGCTGACACTTAATCTCTGTGAGCAGGTAATGGTTGACGTATTAGCAAGCAATTCTACTGGCGTCGAAAAAATCGAAGCCTATTTTCGCGGAGTGATTGCCGGCGTGTTAAAGACCGGACCCGTTGCAATTGTCCATGAATTTGCAACCCTGCCCAAAGATGCTTTTGACCACATTCATAGTCGCGCCCGCATGTTGGATAGCAAACTTGCAGCCATCATTGAAACAGGCATTGCTGATGGTTCAATTGCTGAAGTGCCTCCCAAATTGACTGAATTAATACTGATGGGTGCGAATAACTGGATTCAGCGTTGGTACAATCCTGAAGGCGATAAAACCCTGGAAGAGGTAGCAGATTGCTTTATTTTCCTCTTCGTCAACGGATTAAAATCACGCACTATTAAAGCGGATTGACCGACCGCTGGTTTCCGAATTTTACGTCAACGCCTGAACGGCCGGGTAGTATGTTGAGTAGATAGGCTGCTTAAACCAAAGCAGAAATTATGTGTCCGGCTACGGCCATATCTCAATTTCAAAGAAATCCTGCAATAGTTGTTTAGATAATTGAACCATTGGGAACGGATGGATACATCCGATTTTTACGAATATTCTCACATTAACTTTCGCCAATCCAAAGCGAAGTCCTTTTGACTGTGCAGATTTTCCTAATTTCAAATTTGGCAAATGCTCCCGCTTCACAATGCCATCCTCCGTTTGGTGCGAGCTAATCGTCCTCGACCTGTGCCGGGCTATGTCAACCATCAACGTTGAATAAGTTGTTGTTGACATGTTTGTTTCTTGTTCGTACATTTATTTACCGAACGGTAAGATTAGGTCCAAATGCAATAAATTGGATATTTCTCTTGATGCCGAATTGAATGAAACTCTAGCTGAAATGAATGGATGCTGGTTTGAATGAGTCGTCAAATTCCTTTCAGTCGAATGGGGATCTATCTCAACAAAATTGGGGTAGGGGATGGTTCGGTTCTGCTGTTCGATCATGGTCAAAACGATTATCGATAAAACAGCACCCGCTGGAATATATTGTTCTCGGCATCACGCTAACAATCACTTTGGTGTTCGCGTTTTTGATTGAGGGGTTTGCAACCCTTGGAAATCTAGCAATTGTTGCCCAAAATTCCACAGCACTTGTGATACTAAGCTGCGGCATGGCGGTGGTCATCATCACCCGCGGATTGGATTTGTCACAAATCTCCGTCATGGTGGCGGTTTCATCAGTGTTTGGATTGCTGCTAAGCAATGGCTCTGATTATTCGATCGCAATGCTTGCCGCGGTTTTTCTCGCCGTTATTCTGGGGCTGCTCAATGGCTGGCTGATTGCATTTATTGAAATTCCCGCACTGTTGAGTACGCTTGCAACTGCAATGCTAATTGCAGGCGTATGTCGTTGGGGATTCTTGCAGGGCGAGTTTCTTGTTTTGATCCCTAAAAGCCTGCCCATCATTGAATACATTTCTACCGGCAAGATGATTGGCATTCCGGTCTCGGTAGTCATTGGTGCTTTGGTTCTGATTGCTACTTCCCTTCTTTTGAACAAGACGGTTTTGGGGCGGATTGTTTACGCGATGGGCGATAACTATATAGCCGCCCGATTGACTGGCCTTTCCGTCCGCATGGCGACGGTCTGGGTCTATGTGTTTTCCGCACTCACCGCATGCATCGCAGGGATCATTGTTTCCAGCGCCAGTGGCACGGTCGATTTTCGCATCGTGACAAATGGAACGTTGCTGTTTGAGGTCATCATGGTTGTTGTGCTTGGCGGCATACGCCTGCGCGGCGGACGCGGCGGCGTTATCAATTTAATCATCGGCGTATTGCTGATCAGCGTGTTGCGTAATGGCATGACGCTTATGAATTTGTCTGGTCAGGTCCAGGACCTGGTCAAGGGGTTGGTTCTTATCTCGGCTATCGTGATCGACAATTATATTAACCCCAGAGATACCGAGACAGACACTCAGGGTGACCTCTGAATGAATGTGAACATTTGAAACAAAACGGGAGAGAGAAATATGATAAAATCTTTAAAACGAATGGCCGGCCTGGGCATTGCAGCCATGATGATGGCAGGCGTAATTGCTGTGCCACAAACTGCGACCGCTGCATCTGCCTATGAAGGAAAGAAGGTCATCTTCATTCCAATCGCCATGGGCATTACGCTGACTGAAGGTTGGGCGCGACGTATGGAAGAGCAAGCCAAATTGCATGGCTTCGATTTCGAAGTACGTGATGCGGCTTTCAATATGAAGGCGATGTCAGAAATCTTCGCTAAAGCAATCAATGATAAGCCCGACATCATTGTCGCTCACAATCCAACGGTTCAACTACTAGCCCGCCAAATCAGGCAAGCTGAATCAAAAGGCATTAAAGTATTGCAGATCAATCTGCAGTCAAATCAGAAATCTACCGCTTTTGTTGGTGCAAACTGGTCACGTATCGGCAATGATGTTGCTGAAGATATCGTAGCAGCTTGTGGCAAAGGCAGTGGTAAATCTGGCAAGGTTGCAATTGTTCCTGGACAATTAACTGCCGCAGATAGCGTGCTAATGAATAAAGCGACCATGGCCGTGTTTGATAAACACCCTGAAATTACAGTGGTATCCAATCAGGCGTCAAACTGGGAGCCTGAAAAAGCTCGCCAGATCACAGCAACGGTTCTGCAACAAAACCCGGATCTTTGTGCTGTTTTCGGTCATTGGGGAATTCACACCATTGGTGCCGGCAATGCCGTCAAAGATGCAGGGAAAGCTGATAGCGTTCTGGTTTATGCCACTGGTGGTGGCAATCGCCTGATCTGTAAAAACATTGAAGATGGCGTAATCGATCGCTACTGGAGCTACAATGCTGACGGTCAGGGCCGCGATGCCGGAGCAATGTTGCGCTTGATGTTACAAGGAGCAGCTCCTGCAGAAGGAGAAATGCTGGAAGTTGAATCTCCTCTGATTGTTATCAAGAAAGAGAGCTATTCACCGCAACAATGCTGGGACTTACCAGCAAAATAATGAAGTAAAAATGGGTTTCCCAACATCGGGAAACCCCAAAGCCAGGCACAACATTTAGTGCCTGGCCATTGTTTGGTGAGGAATGAATAGATGAGTTTGGTAGAAGACAGCAATTTCCTGAGTGGGCAACCAAAGGTCCAAAAACAACGGGCAGTTTTGTCTTTTCGGCGGATCGTTTCAGATTTGCTCAATCGCAACTGGATCGAAGGTGCCATACCCTTCATCACCTTTTTTGTCCTCGTAACTGTGATTTTGATAACCACCGATGGATATTTTGCGCCAACCAATTTAAAGACCCTCGCGCAATATTCTTCAGATGCTGCAATTGTCACAATCGCAATGCTTTTGGTCGTCGCGATTGGTGGCATTGATTTGTCCGTCGGGTCGACCTTTGCCCTTTGTGCATTTGTCGCGCTTTACCTTTTTCACATTGCTGAACTGTCAATTTATCTGGCATTCTTACTAACCATTTTATGCGGAACATTGATTGGTTTCGTCAATGGATTCCTCACTGGCATATTAGGTTGCGGCGCATTGCTCGCGACCCTTGGAACAATGATCACGGTACGCGGAATTTTCGTTATTGCGTCGCAAGCCTATCTTGTTGAAATTTCCAGCAGCGCCCGATTTGATGAGGCTTGGGAATATATCGGTTATGAAAATTTCATGGGTGTCCCCGTCAGTTTTTGGGCGTTGGTTGTGGTCACCATCGCCATCTATTTAATGTTCAAATACACACGATTTGGCTGGCACATTCTGGCCGTTGGTGGCAACCGCAAAGCAGCTCGCCACGCAGGCATTGATTTGAAACGGGTCATTCTCTTTTCCTATATGCTTGGAGGGACGCTGGTCGGCCTTGCTGGGTTCCTATTTGCAGCTCGCCAAAACAGCGCTGGTTCTGATACAGGCGTAGGGCTTGAATTTTTCGTCCTGACAGGTCTGGTTCTTGGTCTTGGAGGTTTTACCCCGGGGCGGGGCAGCGTGTTCAGCACTCTGCTCGGATTTGCGACTATTTACATCTTGGGCAATGTTTTGATCAATGCAGGGTTTCGCGGTGATTTCATCAACGGTGCGATGGGGCTTATTCTGATTACAGTTTTAGCCATTGATATGAAATATCGCAAAGAGCGCCACCGCATTTTGGCGCGCGCTTATCTGGACCCGGCTACCATGAAAGTAGACCCGGTTCAGGACATGGGAAAAATGGCTCTGGAATCTGGCCAAACGAAACTAGACGGCGCCACCTTATTGGGCGTTGGAGAGGTCAACGGCCCGGAAGATGTGATCCTGGATCGTGAAGGAAATCTTTATTGTGGCACCAGAGATGGCCGGATAATGAGGCTGTTCGCGCCTGATTATAAACGGGTTGAAACCTTCGCTAAAACCGGGGGCAGGCCATTAGGCTTGGCGTTTGATCAAGATGAAAATCTGATCGTTTGTATTGCTGGCATGGGGCTCTATAAGATTTCAGGCCCTGATCAGATTGAGCGCCTAACAAGCCAGACATCAAGAAGTTGGACTTCCATTGAAGACGATCGGCAAATTCGCATGGCGGATGATCTGGATATAGCACCCGATGGCCGTATCTATTTCACCGATGCAACCAAACGCTATGAGATGGAAACATGGGGTCTCGACCTTCTGGAAGGCCGCCCCAATGGACGCCTGTTATGTTATGACCCGGTTCGTGACACCACAAAAACTGTTTGTGACAATATGGTATTCCCCAATGGGGTCTGCGTTACCCATGACGGTCGCCATTTACTGGTCGCCAGTACCTGGACTTGCTCAATACTGATATTTAATCTCGAGCGGATGCAGGATGGCCCACGATATTTCGCGCGAGGATTGCCGGGATATCCAGATAATATCAACCGAGCATCCGATGGAGGCTATTGGATTGCGCTTGCAGGCATGCGCTCGCCGGTCATCGATCTGGCCATGGAAGACCCAGGATTTAGACTGCGCATGGCTAAAACCGTTCCTCCGACAAATTGGTTGTTCGGCAATCTGAATATCGGCGGCGTGTTGAAATCGGATGCAAAGGGTAAGGTCATTGATGCTTACTGGGATAAATCCGACGGCCCTCTTTATATGATCACCTCAATGCGCGAGCATCACGGTTCGTTATTTCTTGGCGGTGTTACAAATAATAAGATCGGGCGGATTGATCTTGAAAATGCAGACAAGGACTGGAATGGCCCTGACAGCTATTGGTCGAAGGGGAACTAGCCATGTTTGGATTGAAAAAGGAAAAACCCGCTAGAATTTCATTATTGGATGGTCCGCTTAGCCCCAATGATTTGCTCGAACAGGCGGCGTCACTTCAGGTTAATGAGCCGGATGATTTATGTATCGCCCCGGATGGCTCGTTGCTGGTCAGCAGCGGCAATTCGATCCTGCGCCTGAAGGATTGGGGAAAAGGCTCATTGGAACCCGTGGCTGAATTTGACCACGAAATCACTGCATTGGCCTGCCGTGAAGACGGCCTTATCGCAGTTGGCCTGGCGGGTGCAGGCGTGCGGGTAATTACCCAGCAAGGCAAGGTCGGCTCCGGTTTTGATGGCGTCGAAAAATCTGCTGAAGAGGTGCGGGCCTGTGCATTTGCCAAAGACGGGACTTTGTTGATTGCTGATGCTGGCACGAAGGATGGTGAGGCATCCTTTCTACAAGGTCTCTATGAGAAAATCGGTATGGGCAGGGTTATAAAGTTCACCGAAGATGGCGAAAGCAGTGTGCTCGCCGACAGCCTTCGGTTTCCTTACGGCCTTGTTGAAACCGGTGCCGGAGAGGTGATGGTTTGCGAAAGCTGGGCCGCCCGTATTTGTCAGTTAGAAAATGGTGCATCAGAAAAATCAGTTCTACAGGATGCCCCGGGATATCCTGCTCGCATCCATCCATTATCCGGTGGTGGCTATATTTTATCGCTGTTTTCGCGCCGTGATCCACTGATTGAATTTGTTCTGACAGAGCCAGAATTCATGGAGCGCATGAAAGCTGAAATCGACCCTAAGTATTGGATCGCGCCACGGCTTGCTGCAACTGCCGATTACCGTGTGCCAATTCAAATGGGTGCAACCCGTCTGTTTGGCGAGATCAAACCCTGGGCCCCCTCGTTTTCATACGGCCTGATAATCATCCTTGATGAATATTTCACTCCGCTGGCAAGCGCACAATCGCGCGCCAATGGCAAACGCCATGGCATCACATCGGCTCTCGCATGGCAAGGCGATCTGATTGCTGTCAGCAAGGGCAGTAATGAATTGTTGAAAGTCACAGCAATGGATCAATTGATATGACGGTATCTTCCTTTCTTCGCGTACAAAATGCCACCAAACTCTATGGCGGTTTCCCGGCGATTGATGCCGTGGATTTTGATCTGCGCCCAGGTGAAATTCACGCTCTGGTTGGTGAAAATGGTGCTGGAAAATCCACGCTATGCAAGGTCATTGCCGGGGTTGTTGCTCTGGATAGTGGCGGGCTCACTTTCGAAGATCAGCCATTCGATCTGAAATCGCCTCGCGATGCCTTCGATAAAGGTATCTCCATGGTGTATCAGGAGACTAGCCTGGTGCCGCAGCTTTCGGTAGCGCAGAACATGGTGCTAGGCCGTGAACGGTTATTCAATTCCGCGCGCTCGTTACGCAATGAAGCACGCCAATTGCTACGTTCGCTTAATTTCAATATTGATCCAGCGATGAAAGCTGGCGCTTTAAGTGCAGCACAACGCCAAATGGTGGAGATTGCACGCGCTGTCTATAATAAGTCGCGCATTATCATTCTTGACGAACCGACAGCAGCGTTGACGCCAGAAGAAACCGATCATCTCTTCTATCTGATGAACGACCTTCGCCAACAAGGCGTCGCGATGATTTTCATATCCCACGCGCTGGAGGAAGCGCTGACACATGCGGACCGCATCACCGTTTTACGCAACGGAAAGAAAATTGTGACGGACGATTCCAGCTCTTTCGATCGCGCCAGTTTGATCAGGCATATGGTTGGACAAGAGATTTCAAACGCCGCTCCCGCAAAGCCAAAACCATCTGCCAAAACCCGTGCACGCAAACCGGTGTTAAGGGTTGAAGATGTACGCATGGGCAATATGGTCAATAACATGTCGTTTTCTGTTTACCCGGGTGAAATCACTGGTATTGCCGGATTGATCGGGTCCGGACGAAGCGAAATAGCCAAGGTAATTGTTGGGCAAATCAAACGTAATTTTGGTGGCGGGCGCATCTATCTCAATGACAAGGAGATCCGTTACAGACTTCCAGCACAAGCCATTCAAGACGGCATAGCCTATGTGACCGAGGATCGAAAAGTTGATGGATTTTTCGAAACCATGGATGTTTTTGAAAACGTATCTCTGGGCTGGTTAGCAAAATGGGCGAAGGGTAAATTTTTGGTCAATCGAAAATCACTAAAGCCAAAGGTCTCGGAGCTTAGGGAGAAATTGGCAATCAGAGGTATTGGTGAAAACCAAACTGTACAAAAATTATCTGGTGGCAATCAGCAAAAAGTGGTGATCGCCAAGACGCTTATTCAGGCACCTGACCTTGTCATCTTTGATGAACCAACGCGCGGAGTCGATGTCGGCGCCATCGCCGAAATTCGTGACATCATCAGAAACATTGCCGACAGCGGCGCTGGTGTTGTGGTGATTTCCTCCTATTTGCCCGAGATACTTGATGTATCAGACCGCATTCTGGTAGCCAAAGGCGGCACAATTGTCGCCGAATTTTCCAGGGAAGAAGCTTCAGCAGAGAAAATACTACACGCTGCAATCCATTGATTATAACGGTTGCTGCGCGGGCAGTTTGTATTGTTATCCATGATGATTTTGCCAAAAACATGGGGCGCATCAGAGCAAGGATATCTTGCGATTGGGCATTGTCAGGCGAAACTCGGTTGAAGCCGTGATGCAACACGGCTTCGCAATGTCAGGCCTTTTATTTGAATGCGGTATTAACATTAGCTATGAAATAAGTAGCTATTGGTAGGGCCCTTTGGTTGCTGCTGACACTCGCAATAAGCCAATGCCGCACTGACCCTCGCCGCATAGGAGACTCTAGACTGCATACCGCAGGATTGCTGCAACTTCGCCGACTGCGGGCATATCTGCTTTTCGTACACCCAGAACCATGGCTCCCCTGATCAGGGCACGCCCTGCGATCTCATCGACAATCCCATAATTGGTAGCATCGGATTGATCAGAAAAAGTGATAGCGCCGGTCTCTTCATCGACTAATCCAGGGGCGACAGAATCTATATCCACAAGCAAGGCTTCAATCGCACCGTAGGTTGCTGCTCTGGCTGCATCCGATAAATCTGATGTCGCACGGCCTTGTGTTAAACGAGTTTCATAAAGCTCTTGCAACTGCAAAACCTCTCCCCGGTAGGCCGTATCCAGAATGGGTAAAGTTGCCGCCGCAATATCAGCATCGCTAACTCTGTCGGGGCTGGTTTCGATAATGTTAGAAAGAAGGTTCGGATAGCTGCAAACCGAGCTAAATACAGATGCCAGGCGGCCTGTTGCAGCCAGAATCAACGGCGTTTCGCGCCCGGCTAGAATAGCACGTAAAGCTGCATCGACCTGACGCGCATATTGACGGAAACGCACATTTTGACCTTCAGATCCGTGGATTCTCCGGCTGTGAGAACGTTTGTTCAGGGTTGATTTTCCTACTGCACTGGCTGCATCTTTTGGCATCCCTTCAATCTTTACAGTTACCGGGGGTAAATCTGGAAAAACTTCAACCAGCCGTACTGCGTTTTCGGACAAGGCCAGAACAAAGGCACTATGCGGGAAGGTAATCGCTCGTAACAATGGTGTGAGGTGAAACCGATCTGAGACCTGAATCGTCGGCACAATCGTATTGGCCAACCGGAATGTGTGCATGCGGTCTGGCGTTACCAGCACTGCGAGGCTGTTGGCCTGTAACCGCCAGAACTCATCATCATCATCCAGATCATCAAAATGCTCCATCAGCTCTGCTAACCGACGTTTGTCAAACCCAGAAGACTCAAGTTGGTCATAGGCCTGCTTTGCCATATTCCCCAGCTCTATCCGGCATCCATCAGTATCCTGAGAAAGCGGTGTAGTCGTCACATAGATCGAAACGCAGGCATCACGCCGAGTTTCGGTCAGGGCCTTGAACTCTGGCCAGGTCGGTACATCCACATAAAGCATAGGCAATTCTCCATCATTGAGATTGGTAATTTATGTAAGAAATTATAGAATGTCCTAAAGTAATTGCCAGTAAAAATTCCTAAAAAACATGCAAATTGCGCTTTTAAGTCGCACAATATCAGTGAGTTAAACTCATGTTTGTTTTCTTGTGATAATTTCATGAAAGAGATTGGGTTTTCATCGGGCAAAGCTAGTTGTGATTCAAACGAATGTAATCCCGTTTCCTTTGGTAATGTCGATGCGTCTAACGCAAGTGGGTCAGGTAGGAGTTGACGCTGGCGTCTCTGTTGATATAGATTATCAATAGATAAATAAGAAAATTCGGAAACGTTTTGTGAAGCCCCATTTGTTCCAATATATTCGTGCCGAGAGCACGCAAGCCGCAATTGCCCTGCTTGAGGAATTCGGGGAGGATGCGCAAATATTGGCAGGTGGGCAGAGCCTTGTGCCAACGATGGCGCTTCGGATGGCCAACCCAGAAACATTGATCGATATTTCCGCAATAGCTGAATTACAAACCATCGAATTGAGCGATGGCGTTCTGACTATTGGAGCGGGTTGTCGTTATGTCGATGTTCTAAACTCCGATCTTGTGGCTAAGTCTGCGCCGCTTTTGTGTCAGGCAATCCCATACATTGCCCACGATGCAATTCGCAATCGCGGGACGATTGGCGGCTCCCTTGCACTGGCTGATCCTGCATCTGAATTGCCAGCCTGCATGTTAGCTCTGGATGCAGTGATCATCGTGGAATCCAAAGATGGTCAGCGAAAAATTCCGGCGGGGGACTTTTTCCAAGGAACCTATTTCACCGACCTTGCTGAAAATGAATTATTGGTCGCCATTGAGATGCCTGAAATTGCATCAAATCAGATTCATAAATTTTACGAAATTTCACGGCGCTCTGGCGATTACGCAATTTCCGGTGGGGCATTCGTTTTGACACACGAAGACGGCTGTATAGCCGATGCCCGGCTTGCATATTTCGCTGTTTCTGATTGTGCTGTGCTGGCCACAAAAGCGGGGGAGGCTTTGGTGGGTAACAGCCTTTCGTCGGAGATAATTGAAACTGTTAGCGATATCGCGGCTGGTGAGATCGAGTTCTTTGCGGATTTATACAATGGCGAAGCAATGAAGAAACAGCTTACCAAGGTGCTTACGCGCCGAATGCTTACTAAAATTCATGACGGGATGAACTAATGGATCCTAGTTATGCGCTTTCCTTTAAATTGAATGGCCGACAGGTGAAACAGGAGGTATCTCCTCGCACATCACTTGCAGATATGTTGCGCAACCAGATGGGGCTAACTGCTACTCATATAGGGTGTGAGCAGGGGGCATGCGGCGCTTGTAATGTGGTGGTTGACGGCAAGACCGTACGTTCATGTTTGATTTTTGCGATCCAGATGGAGGGTGCGGAAATCGAGACCAGTCAGGGTTTCGAAGGCGATCCGCTAATGGCAACATTGCGTGAGAATTTTGCCAATAGAAATGCGCTGCAATGCGGATTTTGTACCGGAGGTATGTTGCTTGCAGCACGTGACCTAATCAAGACAACGCCGAAGCCGAACAGGGAAGAAATTCGCGAACATATTTCCGGGAATTTCTGTCGCTGCACCGGCTATGAGGCGATTGTGGATGCCATATGGAAAACAGCGCATGAAGCGCTGGACCTTGAGGGCGAAAAATGAGTGGACCGTATGAAAATACCGAACGCCACACACAATTTGTTGGCCAGGATAAACCACGCCGCAACGCCGTTCGTCACGCTCATGGAAGAGGTAAATTTGTTGACGATATTGTCTTGGCAAATATGGCTCACATCGCGTTTTTCCGTAGTCCTTACGCCCATGCTGAAATCATTAGCATCGATGTGGAGGAGGCGAGAAATCTACTTGGTGTTGTGGATGTTTTTACCGCTGCAGACATCACTGATATCTGTACGCCGTGGGTAGGGAAACTCGACCATTTTCCGGGGTTGCGATCACCAGAGCAACTTCCATTGGCAAACGGCCGTGCGCGTTGGAATGGCGAGCCCGTGGTTGCTGTCGTTGCTGAAACCAGAGCCATTGCAGAAGATGCCCTCGAACTCATTGACGTTGAGTGGCAAGAGTTGCCAGCAATTGTCGGGATAGATAATAGCCGCTCTGCCGATGGTCCTCTGGTTCATCCTGAATACGATTCCAACGTAGCTTTTGTGATGGAACTAACGGCTGGCGATTCAAAGGATGCATTTGCCAATGCTGATGTCATTGTCGAAGATACGCTGGAACTGGGCAGGCAGACAGGACTGACGTTGGAGCCGCGCAGTATTATCGCTGATTTCGATCCGTCCTTGCGGAAACTGACTGCATATCATTCCACCCAAACACCCTACCAAATGCAGGATATTTTTACCCGCCACTTCAATTTGTCTGAAGAAAATGTGCGGGTGATATCACCTGATGTGGGCGGTTCATTCGGAATGAAGCTGCATGTCTATGGTGAGGAAATGGCAGCTGTTGCTGCTTCCATCCGCATTGGGCGTCCTGTGAAATTCATTGCTGACAGGATGGAATCTTTTCTGTCGGATATTCATTTGCGCGAACATAAGGTTCACGCCCGCATGGCGCTAACGAAGGACGGTGATATTCTTGCGATGCAAGTGGATGATGCCACTGGCATTGGCCCTTTTTCCGTTTACCCGCGCACCAGTGCGATGGAGGGAAATCAAGCTCTCCGCCTAATGGGCGCGCCTTATAAAATGCCTCACTATGATGGCAAGCTGACGGTGCTTTTCCAGAACAAAGCGCCCACCTGTCAATATCGTGCGGTGGGCCATCCGATCGGTGTAACCACTACCGAACATCTGGTGGATTTAGCCGCAAAAAAACTGAATATGGATCCATTTGAAATTCGCCGTCGCAACGTTACGACGCAGGATATGTATCCTCTCAAAACGGCGGGTGGCTACATTCTGGAGCGTCTGTCCCATGAAGAATGTCTCGATAAACTTGAGAAACTGATGGATTATCAGGCGCTTCGGGCTGAGCAGGCAGAGTTGCGTGAGCGCGGTATTTATCGCGGCATTGGTATTGGTGCGTTTATTGAAATTACAAATCCTGGCCCCGCCTTTTATGGAGTCGGCGGTGCGCGGATATCTTCTCAGGATGGTTGTTTCATGAAGCTGGAACCGTCTGGAAAAATTCGCATTGCCGTCAGTGTCACAGAACAGGGGCAGGGCACAGAAACCGTCATGGCCCAGGTTGCCGCGACGTATCTGGGTGTGGATATCGATCATGTTGATGTCATTACCGGTGACACGGAACGCACCCCTTATGGTGGAGCCACGTGGGCTTCGCGCGGTGCGGGTATCGGCGGATCGACAGTAATGATTGCAGCCCTTGCGCTGAAAGAAAACCTGCTGGAAATTGCTGCGGTAATTTTGCAAGGTGATGCAAGCAAGTTTGATATTGTCGATGGCGAAATCATTGATATTGCGACTAAACGCTCGGTGATCAGCCTGTCAGAATTGGGCCGCATTGCTTATTTCAGACCGGACACCTTGCCTGCCGATTATCATCCTCAGTTATCCGTCACACGTCATTATGTACCACAGGGAACGCCGTTTGATTTTACCAATGGCGTTCAAGCTTCGTATTTGGAAGTGGATGTGGAAACCGGCATTGTCAAACTGCTCGATCACTGGGTCGTGGAAGATTGCGGTATTATTCTCAATCGCCAATTGGTCGACGAACAAATAAGGGGCGGTGTTGTCCACGGGCTGGGCGGTATTTTGTTTGAAGAATGTCTCTATTCTCCCGAAGGTCAATTGATGAGCGCAACCATGGCAGACTATTTAGCGCCGCTCGCAAATGAAATGCCGGACATTCATATCGCCCATTGTGAAACACCAACCAACATGACCCCGCTGGGGGCCAAGGGCGTTGGAGAAGCCGGTACGGCAGCCGCAGGAGCGGTTGTATTGAATGCCGTGAATGATGCGCTTCACCCGCTGGATGCGACGCTTCGCACGACACCCCTTACACCTGAACGAATTCTCACGGCTTTGGGCAAAATATAGGTTCAAGCCTACTACAACATTATTGGAGGAAGACATGACTGAAAAAGCAAAACCCGCATGGGGCGGTGGTGGCAAAGCCATATTTCGCACAAAAGCAGTTTGCCCAACCCCCACATTGACCAAAGTATCAGTGCGGGACTTTGAAATCATCATCGACGAACCACCAAGCAATCACGGCAATGATGAGGGCGCGCAGCCATTGGAATATTTGCTGGCATCACTAGCCGGGTGTACCAATGTTATCATCAATAAAATCGGCTCTGAAAGAAATATCTCTATTGAAGGTATGGAAGTTGATGTGGTTGGTGTGTGTGATACGCGAGGAATTTTTGGCACTGAGGTCATCAAAGTTCCATTTCCCGAAGTTCGCCTGACAATTCGGGGAACGACAAATAATACCGAAGAGGAAATCGCTTTCGTCCGCGAACAACTGGCTTGGCGTTGCCCTGTGAAAGTGGTTATCAAGGAAAGTGGTTCGCTTATCAAAGAAAAATGGGATATTACTTACCTGTAATACTGCGTGTCCAATCTCCACTCAAAGAACAAAAATTGGCCTGGGTATGAATTCCTGAGTTTTTCGTTGATGATTCACGCGATCTGTCTTACTTGATGCTTTGTAGGTGATCCTGATTGGTTTGGGATCAACGGTTTTCGGAGACATGGTTTGACGGCGAAATCAAAGAGCAAAACTTTGTCGAATCCGGAAAACAAGCCGGCGCGTCGATTGCGCTTGCAACCCAGCGATCGCGAAAAAATGATCGTTGAAGGGGCCATCAGATTTTTTGCCGAAGTTGGTTTCGAGGGGCGTACCCGCGACCTGGCAAAAAGGCTCGGTGTAACCCAGCCGCTACTTTACAGATATTTTCCGAATAAAGAGAGCCTGATTGAGCGTGTATATCAGGAGGTCTATCTGGGTCGTTTGAAACCGGAATGGACCTCGTTGATACTGGATCGTTCCCTTCCGCTGTCGAAGCGTTTGCATACGTTTTATACGGAATATCAATCTGCAGTTTCCAATTATGAATGGGTGCGGATATTCATGTTCTCTGGCCTACGCGATGTTGGGATAAATGAGCGCTATCTGGCTGTGCTTGAAGAGCGCATCCTCAACCCCATTTGCTCCGAGCTTCGCGCCGAACACAATTTTCCGGATGTTTTGCAGATACCTATTTCTACCGAAGAAATGGAAATGGTGTGGAGCCTGCACGGGCAGTTTTTCTACCGGGCGGTTCGTAAATGGATTTACAACCTTCCAACACCAGATGATCTGACAGAAACCCTCACCTACGATATTGATAGTTATCTGGAGATGGCGCCGCGCTTTTTAGAGAAAAAAATGAGCAGCGCAAAAAAATAACGGCGCTAAAAAAGCGCCGTTATCATTGATCTTTAAAAAGTGTCGTTGCGGACTATTTGATCGAATATTTGTAAGACCATTTCACGCCTGCTTTATTCACTTCATCCAGATAGGCTTTCATAACTTCCATACCCGGCAGTCCACGGCTTTCGGCTTCTTTTGCCTGTTCCATCGGGAAACCGGCTAGGGATGTTGCCCATGCAGTGCGGGTTTCTTCAGAGATAGACTGAAGAGTTGCACCAGCTTCTTTTAGTTTTGCGAGGCCGATTTTTTGTTTCTTATTATTGGAGATGCCGGACTGCACTTCATATTCACGACCGACTTCAACGATGATTTTCTGTACATCTTTAGGCAATCTGTTGAAGGATTTTGTACCCATTGTCAGGCCGATCACAGCCATTGGACCAAAGCCAATCATTGTATATACGGGCGCTGGCTCATAGAATTTGAAGCCATAATAGGCAGACGGGAACATCAGCCAGCCATCGTAAACACCGGTTGAAAGTGCAAGGTAGCCCTCAGGCAAAGTTGACTGTACCGGTACGGCGCCAACATATTTGAGCCAGGGCAGGTTTGGTCCTGCGCCACCGATTTTTACGTCTTTCAAATCAGCGATGGTTTTCCATGGCTTGACGGTTCCAAGGTGGTAATTGTCCCAACCACTAAGGCCGAGCAACATCTGGCCGTAACTCTTTTCAAAGATTTCGGTGAGTGCTGGAACACGGTCGTAAACACGACGTGTGATCTCCATGGACTGTTCGGAATCCTGTGGGCCGAACGGCGCGTAATAAGGGAAATTGTGTAAAAACAATTTCGCAGGTTCAAAGCAAAAACAATATGCACCGATATCCAAAAGGCCGGTTTGCACCGCTTCTAGGGTCTCGGAAACACCAGCAATTGCGCCGCCATATGCCTCAACAAATGTGATGGTGTGATCGGTTTCTGCTTCAACCCGGCGTTTCACTTCCGGCACAAAAAACTCATCAACAACGTTTACATAAACCGTTGGTCCAACGGGATGGCCTGCGCCAATGCGTAAAGTGATATCGTCGGCAAGTGCACTTTGCGCACCGGCTCCTAATACGCCTGCACTAACAATTGCGGCAGTAAGAAATTTATTCAGCATTCTCATCAGATTTCGTCTCCTCCAAAATTCTGGGTAATAGCTAATAAATTGATGGCGGGAATATCTGTATGAGTTCCTCCTGAGCAATTACGTATTCCCCATATACCCACTCAAATATTACAGCATTTGGCCATCAACCCACTATTGATCGCACTTTAAATAAGGGCCTGTCAAGACCGGTAAGGGGCTGTTTTTCTGTTGAAAACCTTGTGGTAAGATAGGGATACCTATGGCAATAGGCGCAAAATACGGGCTGCGGCGTCAAAATTATCAGTTGATAAACATGGGTTGCATTCTGGCGTCTTATTTGTATTACTGATGCGGATAAACCTGATTGGCTTGTCACGAATTGGGCTTAGGGAGGGGTAAAAGGAATGATTGAGGATAAACTCTCATACACCGCTAAAGTATTGCATATCATTTCTTCCGGATGGGTATTGGTGATTGCCGCGCTCATTTGTGTGGACGTGATTGGGCGGGC
>JAESUH010000119.1 GCA_016763155.1 Rhizobiaceae bacterium | reverse complement strand
GAATGCCGGTGCCGAGGTGCTGGTAATTAATGTGGCCAATGCCGGTGATCGTCCCATTCAAGTTGGGTCGCACTATCATTTTTACGAAACCAATGAAGGTCTCAAATTCGACCGCGAAGCTGCCCGTGGTTATCGCCTTGATATTGCCGCTGGAACAGCCACGCGCTTCGAACCCGGTCAGTCCCGCGACGTCAATCTCGTGCCGCTTTCTGGCAAAAGAACGGTTTACGGTTTCAATAACAAAGTAATGGGGAAGCTATAATGCCTGCAAAAATTTCACGCAGCAGCTATGCCGCCATGTTCGGCCCTACCACCGGCGATAAGGTGCGTCTGGCTGATACCGAACTGTTTATCGAAGTTGAAAAAGATCTCACCATTTATGGAGAGGAAGTCAAATTTGGCGGTGGCAAAGTCATCCGCGATGGCATGGGCCAGTCTCAGGTTACCAGAGCTGATGGTGCAGCAGATACGGTCATCACCAATGCACTAATTGTTGATCATACGGGCATCTATAAAGCTGATGTGGGCTTGAGAGACGGTCTGATTTCCGCAATCGGCAAGGCTGGCAATCCTGATACTCAGCCCGGTGTAGATATTATCATCGGCCCATCCACCGAGATCATTGCAGGCGAGGGAAAAATTCTCACCGCTGGTGGGTTTGACGCTCATATTCACTTCATCTGCCCCCAGCAGATCGAAGAAGCGCTGATGTCTGGCATCACTACCATGCTTGGCGGTGGCACTGGCCCTGCAACCGGCACAAATGCCACCACATGCACACCGGGTGCATGGCATCTTGGCCGTATGTTGCAATCGGCTGAAGCCTTTCCCATGAATTTGGCATTCGCAGGCAAAGGCAATGCTTCACTGCCTCAGGCTTTAGTTGAACAAATTGAAGGCGGCGCGTGTGCGCTAAAACTGCATGAAGACTGGGGCACCACCCCGGCTGCGATTGATTGCTGCTTGTCGGTTGCCGATGACATGGACGTGCAGGTAATGATCCACACGGATACGCTGAATGAATCTGGCTTTGTCGAAAACACCACCAACGCCTTCAAAAACCGTACCATTCATGCCTTCCACACCGAGGGGGCAGGCGGTGGCCATGCGCCTGACATCATCAAGGTTTGTGGTGAATTGAATGTGATTCCTTCATCCACCAATCCAACGCGTCCCTATACGGTCAATACAATTGACGAGCATTTGGATATGTTGATGGTGTGCCATCACCTTGATCCGTCTATCCCTGAAGACATCGCTTTTGCTGAGAGCCGTATCCGCAAGGAAACCATAGCGGCGGAAGATATTCTCCACGATATGGGCGCGTTCTCAATCATTGCATCCGACAGTCAGGCCATGGGCCGTGTGGGTGAAGTGCTCATTCGTACATGGCAAACCGCAGATAAAATGAAAAAGCAGCGTGGCCGTTTGCCTGAAGAAACTGGCGATAACGATAATTTCCGTGTGCGCCGCTATATTGCCAAATACACAATTAACCCGTCGATTGCCCACGGTATGTCAAAACATATAGGCTCAATCGAAGTTGGGAAACTGGCAGATCTTGTATTGTGGTCTCCTGCGTTTTTTGGCGTGAAGCCGGACATGATTTTAAAAATGGGTTCAATTGCAGCTGCCCAAATGGGCGACCCGAATGCATCAATTCCAACCCCGCAACCGGTTCATTATCGGCCAATGTTTGCAAGCTACGGTCGTGCGCTGACTGAAAGCTCGGTTACATTTGTATCGCAGGCCGCCATTGATAATAATCTTGGTAATAATCTCGGTCTGGGCAAAAAACTGCTCGCGGTAGAAAACACCCGGGGCGGAATAAACAAGAAAAGCATGATTTTGAACGATGCAACGCCTGAAATCGAAGTCAATCCCGAAACCTATGAAGTCCGCGCCAATGGCGAACTTTTAACCTGTGAACCAGCCAAAGAATTGGCCATGGCACAACGATATTTTCTATTTTAACCTGAAGGATTCACTCCATGATTTTTGTAATTGCCACTCTACAAATGAAGCCCGGTTCACTGGATGATCTGCTTGAAGCAGCCAAGCCCTGCATTGAAGCAACCAGAAAAGAGGCTGGCTGTATTTCCTATGATCTTAACCAGAGCCTGACCAATGAAAACCAATTGGTTTTTGTAGAAAGCTGGAAATCCCGCGCGGATCTTGATGCCCATTTCAAAGAGCCTCACATGGCTGTTTGGAGAGAGAAGGGCGCTCAATATCTTGAGGGCCGGTCTATCCAGATCATTGATGCCGCTGGCGTTGAAACGCTTTAGCTTTCTGTGATGAATAAATTGATTGCCCGTGAAGTCATCAAGCCGATGACTGACCAGCAAAAACCACGCGATTCAGTAATACTGGATTATGAAGCCCGCTACTTGCGTCGCCGGTTGTTGAAATGCACCAGCGGCGATGAAGTGCTGGTGGATTTTCCAAAAGCGCTGGTGCTGGATCACGGCGATCAATTACAGTTGGAAGATGGTAGCACCATTGAGGTCATTTCAGCAGAAGAAGAACTGTTGGAAATCAAAGCGGATAACCTGCACCGATTGACCATCTTTGCCTACCATCTGGGCAACCGTCATTTGCCCGTGCAAATTGAAGAAAAGCGGCTGTTGATCAAGCGCGATCATGTGATTGAAGACATGCTCGAAAAGCTTCAGGCCCAAGTGAAACATGTTCTCGAACCGTTCAATCCTGAAGGTGGGGCCTATGGTTTGGGCCGCACCCATGGACATGATCACGGCCACAGTCACGATCAAACGCATGAACACGATCATGAGCACAAACATTGACCGGTCTTTCGTCACAACGAACCCTCTACAAACTGCAAACGTGGTTTTCCCCATCCTTTCCTGTGGGCGCCTACACCTATAGCCACGGTTTGGAATTTGCCTATGAAACAGGGTTGATAAAAAACGTTGATGACGCCGTTGACTGGATTTCACACATCATCAAATTCGGCAGTGGATTTGCAGATTTGGTGTTTTTGAAAGAAGCGCATATTGCGGTATCCAAAAGCGATTTTGAACATCTGAGTGTTGTTGCCGAATTTGCAACTGCCTTTGCCGGGACTGTAGAATTGCGCCTTGAAAGCGAAGCTCAGGGAGCAGCTTTTATTGAAACAATTCAAAAGGTTGAGCCACTTTCCGGAATCAATTCATTCACTGATAAATGGCCTGGACCCTATGCCTATTCCGTAGTGATTGGTGTCGCCTCCGGCGATCTTGCTATTGATAGCCGTGCCGTCGCAATGGCTTATCTTCACGGTTTTGTCGCCAATTTGGCTTCCGCTTTAGTGCGCATTATCCCGCTCGGACAAACAGATGGTCAGCGCATTATTTCAGCCCTTGCCCCCATCGTGGAACAGACCGTTGAGCAGGCGCTAGAAACCGAATTAGACGATCTTTCCACATCCACAATGATGGTCGATCTCACATCAATGCAACACGAAACTCAATATACAAGGTTATTCAGATCATGAGCACTAACGGACCCTTACGTGTAGGAATTGGAGGGCCGGTAGGCTCCGGCAAGACTGCGCTGACCGATGCGCTTTGCAAGATGATGCGTGATAAATATTCTATCGCTGCCATCACAAATGACATTTATACCCG
>JAESUH010000118.1 GCA_016763155.1 Rhizobiaceae bacterium | reverse complement strand
GCATAGAAGTTAGCCCATTTGGCTGAACCACCTGATTCAGAAAACGGAATTACAAACTCAATGGTTTTTCCAGCAAGATCGAGACTGTCTTCAGCGTTTGCAGTAGACGCAAACCCCACTGCAGCACCCGCAACAACGTAAGCGGCCAAACGGGCCGTTTTAAAAATGGACATATATTCCTCCCTAACAATAAGCATGGTTTGTGACCGCGCTATTTCAAATCTCCGCGGACGTCCTCCCGCTTGACAAGCCTAATATTAATGGTGAAGCTTTCAGGAACCTATCGGAGAAAAATTTTGCGCATTGCGATCGTTGAAGACAACATAAATGTGGCTAAGGGAATAGCCTACCGGCTTCAGGATCGCGGCCACGCAACGGATATTTTGCATGACGGCATTGAGGCTGACGCATTTTTGCGACGTGATGGAAATGACCTTATCGTGCTGGATATCAAACTTCCGGGTATGGATGGCATCACGATCCTGCGCAATCTGCGTGCGCGTGGTGATCAACGTCCGGTACTTCTACTTACGGCAAATAATGACTCGTCAAGCCTTGTAGCCGGGCTGGATGCAGGGGCAGATGACTATTTGACAAAGCCATTTGAAATGGAAGTGCTGGAAGCGCGTTTGCGTGCCTTGGGCCGCCGTAAAGCAACGGCTTTGAAGGTAGAATTACGGTTTGGAGACCTTGCCTTTAATATTTCCAGTTGGGTGATAACTTGCGGCGATCAAAAGCTGGAGATGCCACGGCGAGAACGTGCATTACTCGAGATATTGATGTCGAGTATTGGCCGCAACGTACCTAAATCAGCATTGCTGGAGCATCTCTATGGTACGGGTGCGGATGTTGAAGATTCCGCGGTCGAGGTCAATATCTCGCGGTTGCGCAAACGGCTTGTGCCGCTGGGATTTGAAATTCGAGTGCAGCGCGGACTGGGTTATCAACTGGTTCAAACCGGCAGCGAATAGTGTCGGTTTCACTTCGCTTCAGGCTCTTTGCAATTATCTTGCTGCCATTATTGGTGATCTCTACAGCCGTCGGATTTTGGCGGATCAATGAGGCGCGCAAAACGGCGCAAGATCTTTATGATCGCAATCTTGTATTTACCGCAGTTGCGGTAGCCCGCGATATGGCTTTGCTGGACGGGGATACCATTTCGCCTGAAACCTCAGTCATTCTCAATGAAGCCGCCGGTGGCCCCGTGCGCTATCACGTCTATGCGCCCGATGGCGTATTTGTAACCGGCTATGCCATGCCGCCTGTTCCTATTGGCGCTGGACCAAAGGCCGACAAGCCATTTGCTTATTTTGATGCCACTTATAAAGGGGACCAAGTCCGTGTGCTTCGGCTTTGGGATGTATCTCAAATTTCAGGATTATCCGGCATATTTACGATCACGGTTTGGCAGGACAAAAAGGTTCGGCAAGGATTTGTGCGCAGTCTGGCGCTGCGCACATTGACAGTGATATTGGCACTGATTGGCACAACGGCAATTGTGGTTTGGTTTGGGGTAAACTTCGGCCTTAAACCCCTGCTTGATCTTGAAGAGGCCATATCCCGGCGAAGCCCCGAAGACCTCACCCCAATTCGACGTAAAGTTCCTGAGGAAACACAAGGGATTGTTCAACAGTTCAATCGTTTGATTGGCCAGTTGAAAACCACGTTTGATGCTCAAAACGATTTTATTTCCGATGCGGCACACCAATTGCAAAACCCAATCGCGGGTATTCGCGCATTGGCAGAATCAATCCTGACGGCGGGAACTCTTGAAACAGCTAAGTCTCGGGCTACCGATCTGGTTGGCGCAACAATTCACGCAAGTGATCTTGCCGTTCGGCTTTTAACGCTTGAACGCATTCGGGCGGGAAGCAAGAACGACAACATTGATCTGGTTGACCTCAATGAGCTTTCAAAACCGATTGTGCAGGACTTTCAACTGCGTGCGGCGAACCTAAGAGTGTCACTCAATCTATCAACCGAAGATACGCCCGTAATGACAATGGGCGATCCGGTGATGCTGCGCGAAGCCATTACAAACCTGCTTGATAATGCGCTCATTCACGGTGGGCCAGCGCTTTCTAAATTGGCCTTATCGATTACGACAGAAGATGAAGATGCGGTGATCCAGATCATTGATGACGGTATCGGGCTCGAAGAAGCAGATATTCCAAAGGTCATGGCGCGCTTTGGGCAGGTTGACCATAAGGAAGGCAGCGGCCTTGGTCTGCCGATTGCAGAAGCCGTTGCCCATCGACACGGGGGAAAATTGCAACTTTTGCCGCAAAAGAGCGGGCTTGTCGTACGATTGACGTTGCCCCTATCTCAACCTCAAACTCAGCGCCCTGCCGCATAAGCCTGCATCAAACGAGGAGTTGCCGCCGCACGTAAAAACCCATCAGGTTCCCGCATTGCTGCGGTTAAACGGCCTATAGCCCAGGGGGCAGAAACTTCCAATTGATGTCCACGTGATTTCAAATCCTCAATCACCGCTTCACCAAAATTTGGCTCTACCATCAAATGAGCAGGTTTGGATCCGCGCGGATAAAAGCTTGCCTGTAAGTGGGCTGTATGAAATAGCGGCGCTTCAATTGCTTCTTGCAAATTCATCCCGTGATGGATCAACCGCAACAGGAAACTTAATTGCCATTGGTCCTGTTGATCTCCACCCGGAGTGCCGAAGGCCAACCTGCCACCATCAGGTGTGCGTGCCATAGACGGGGATAATGTTGTGCGGGGTCTGCGCCCTGGTGCCAGCGACGTTGGGCTTCCAGGTTCCAGCCAAAACATTTGCGCTCTACTGTTGAGCGGCACACCCAGACCGGGGATCACAGGATTTGATTTCAGCCATCCACCTGACGGGGTGGCGGAGACCATATTACCCCATCGGTCCACCACATCAATATGTACGGTATCACCAGAGCGGTTTCCCAAATGAGCCATAGTAGGTTCTCCCCCACCAATGCCGGCACTTGCAGCCCCGCCGCGAGCGGCACGTTGCAAAAAGGCTTCAGCCCAATTTTCACAGCCCTCAATTGCACCCGGTCTTTGCTCGGTTGAAGCAGTCTCGCTAATTCTAGCGCGGTGTTTTGCGCCATATTCTTTTGACAACAAAATATCTGCCGGAAGGTCATTGAAATCGGGATCGCCATAATAGGCTTCACGGTCTGCAAATGCCAGCTTCAGGGCCTCGGTTACCAAATGAACAAACGGTGCGCCGCAAGGGTCCATTGATCCAAAATCGTCATTGGATAGTATCTGCAAGGCTTGTAGAAGCACTGGGCCTTGGGTCCATAACCCACATTTTGATACGGTCCAACCATGATGATCTACACTAAGAGCTGGCTCAATTGTCGCTTGCCAATTGGCCATGTCCTGCCCCGTCAACACGCCTTTGCGGCGTTCTCCAGTTCCATCCATGACGCAGGCATCGCGCAGATAATCATCGATTGCCTCTGCCACAAACCCGCTGGAAAAGGCCTTTCGTGCTGCCTCTATTTGCGCCTCGCGACCTGATACGGCTTCCGCCTCTCGCAAGAGGCGGCTCCAGAATTTTGCCAATTCAGGATTGCAGAATAGACGGCCCGCCTTTGGTGGCTCTCCGCCCGGCAACCAAACACCGTCAGATGTGGGCCATTCTTCACGGAAAACATCTGCCATATCCGCGATTGATCCAACGGCATTTGCAAGTATTGGATGACCATGCTCAGCGTAATAAATGGCTGGCTCCAGCACATCACGCAGGCTTAGCCGACCATGGTCGCGCAGAATTAACATCCATGCATCAAATGCTCCGGGCACGACAGTTGCCAGTAAGCCAGCACCGGGAATAAGATCAATTCCCTCGCTACGATAATGTTCAATCGTTGCACCAGCGGGAGCCGTACCTTGACCACAAATAACCGTTGGGGCCTCATCACCTGCAGGCCAGATCATTGCTGGCATATCTCCAAGCGGGCCGTTCAAATGCGGCTCGACAACATTGAGAACAAAGCTTGCTGCTGCGGCTGCATCAAAGGCTGTACCGCCAGCCTCCAGCATGCGCATACCTGCGGCAGTGGCGATCCAATGGGTGGTGGCTATCATGCCGAAAGTGCCGGTAAGTTCAGGGCGGGTGGTAAAAGACATAGGCAAGCTTTCTATTTGGAACGACGCATTAGCCAGCGTGCGGCCAGCGGAGCGCCGGTGATTACGAGAAACACACGGGTTAAATGATGCACAATTACAAAGCCTAGGTCAGCCCCCGCAACGATTGAAAGCACCGTCATTTCCGCCTGACCGCCGGGGGAAAATGCCAAGAAGCCTTCGACTGGCGGGGCCAATCCTGTAGAGACAACAACCCACGTAAATCCCGCCGCTAAAAGTGCAAGAATGGCTGTGAAGACAACACCGGATAAAACGCTTTTTCTCAACTCGACCAGCGTGACCCCAACATAGCCAACCCCGATACCAAGCCCAATCATAAATTGTGCAACAATGATGGCTTCAGCGGGCGGGCGTGTATGAATAAATCCTGATAGTGACAAGACGGCGGTTACCATCATCGGCCCAAGGATCGATGCGCCAAACAAACCAATTCGTTCGCCGCCTTTCCAGCCAATTAGTGCTGCAACGGCCAGCAAGGCTAATTCCGTGGGAGGAAGCGTTGAAGCTGGTGCGCCGATTGGAGTATCGAGAGTTGCACCAAAACCGAACACCAGAATGATTGGGGCGATTGTAACGATGATCAACACACGCGTTGCATGGATCAACGATAATGCGCGGACATCCCCCCCGGCCTCTTCGCCGAATATTATCATATCCTGCAATCCGCCGGGCATGGCTGCATACCAGGCGGTGGGAAAATCAAAACCACAGATACGGTAGAAAAACGGCACGCCGATTAATGCGATCAATCCGATATAGAGCGGAATCAATGCAACTGACGCTATCATTTGCGGTAATTGTGAAACCACTTCAGGGGTGATTGAAGCACCGACAGCCACCCCAAGGATCGTTCGCGCCGCCACAGAAACCTGGCCCAGGCCTTTCAAAGGGCGTTGCAAAAGAGCACCGACCAGACAAGCAAACATGGGGCCAAACAAAAAAGGCAGAGGCAGATTTAATACCCAGAATATTGATACGCCAATTGCGGCGAATGCCAAAGTTTCAATGCGAGCACCGAGCGCTGTTTTAGCTGGTTTTTTCGGCACTGACATTTGCAAAGGTCCTCAATAATGTATGCTTTTGTATGCCGAACAAGCAGCTCATGAAAATTCTAAAGCACACCACAATATTCAACACGGCATGAATTGCAATCTTCAATCAGGTTCCGAAATTAGCTGGGCGGATTCTGCTTCACCTTGGGTAATACCAATTCAGCCATGGTTTTTGCACCAACGGAACGGGCATCCTTGGGTGACTTCACGCCCGTATTTGCAATCCGCCTCTGCCAAAGAACAGTTGAACTTGTCATATCGCCGGGCAGGCCAAGATCGCTCAGGGTTTTTACCACTTCTTCCATTTCTGCTGCGCGGCGGACACCATGCACGATTGAGCGTTCAAAATTGTAAGCAGCCTGAGCATCCCAATCTGTACCGGGATGGCTCTTCATCAGTGACCCCAGCACTTCCTCTTCCACCCCGGCAGCGACAGCTGCTAATGTGCATTCGGCGGTCAGAGCTTCCAGCCCTTTGACCATGATTGATCTGATCATTTTGATCGAAGATGCAGCGCCCACTGGGCCATCTATCACGCGCGGTGACATGGGTAGGCTTTCAAGAAGTTTGGCGGTATCAATTGCGTGGGGCCCGGCAACCAGCAATGGCACCATATTTAATTTTGGGTGAACTGGTGACATCACTGCCACATCCACATATCGCCCACCTGCAGCCTCAATCACTTCAGCCGATTTCCCCTTTGAAGAAGGAGCACAGGAATTTAAATCACACCAGATCGCTCCCTGCCCCAGCTCCGGGGCTGCAGCTTTGGCGGCATTGACCGCCTGATCGGCCGTAACTGTGCAGAAAATCAAATCGGCTCCAACCAAAGCCTGCCCCAAATTTTTACAGCAGGTAATACCCAAATCGGAACAGCGGATTTTTATCTCGTCAGCGGTTGCCGGATCATCGAGCTTGATATCATAAGCGGAAATCTGATTGGCGCGGGCTTCACCCCAGCCCTTAACCAGCGCAGACCCTGCTTCTCCCAGTCCTACAAACGCAATTTTCATTCCTGATTTCCTTATTTGATTTTGTTGTGGGTCTTCAAACTCTGTTGCTCCGGGGAGCAAATATTTTAATTAGTCAATGGCAAACAAGAGCTGCAGGCGAGCATTGCGGGCATTATC
>JAESUH010000117.1 GCA_016763155.1 Rhizobiaceae bacterium | reverse complement strand
GCGATTTCGAACTCCGGGGCGAATAACCTTCACCGCCACAACTTTTCCGTCACTTTTACGCGTAGCCTTATGAACTTGCGCAACCGATGCCGCAGCAATTGGTTCGCTAAATTCACTAAACAAATCGTCCAGCTCGCGGCCCAATGATCCCTCAATCAATTTCTTGGCAATTGCAGGATCAAATGGAACCATTTGATACAGCAATAGCCAAGAAATTGATTGAAGGATCGCTGGGTCTCAAGCTGGATGATTTGTATAGTGAGTTTAGCGAACCGATTGCTGCAGCATCGGTTGCACAAGTTCATAAGGCTACGCGTAAAAGTGATGGGAAAGTTGTGGCGGTGAAAGTCATTCGCCCCGGTGTTCGAAACCGCTTCGATAAAGATCTAGAGACTTTTTATGCCGCCTCCGCGCTGTTGGAACGAAACTTCCCGGCCGCAAAGCGACTACGCCCGACAGCTGTAACCGACATGCTAGCGCAATCGGCAAAAATCGAGATGGATTTGCGGCTGGAAGCTGCTGCTTTTTCTGAAATGGGCGAAAATATCGCCAATGATGAAGGCTTTCGTGTGCCTGAGGTCGACTGGCTTTTAACGGGACGTGATTGCCTGACCATGGATTGGGTCGATGGCATTAAAATGTCAGATATTGAGGGCATGAAAAAGGCCGGTATCGATCTAAAGGCATTGTCCGTAACTCTCATCCAATCCTTCCTGCGTCATACTTTGCGTGATGGATTTTTCCATGCGGACATGCATCCCGGAAACTTGTTTGTCGGCAATGATGGCACCATCATTGCTGTTGATATGGGCATTGCCGGGCGGCTCGGCAAAAAGGAACGCCGCTTTCTGGCGGAAATTTTATACGGCTTTATTACCAGCGATTATTTGCGCGTGGCCGAGGTGCATTTTGAGGCCGGATACGTCCCCAAACATCACGATGTGAACAGCTTTGCTCAGGCTATCCGCGCCATTGGCGAGCCGATCCATGGTCAGCCGGCGGAATCTCTTTCAATGGCAAAATTACTGACCTTGTTGTTCGAAGTCACCGAATTGTTTGACATGGAAGCCAGGCCCGAATTGCTACTGCTACAAAAAACCATGGTGGTTGTAGAAGGCGTGGCAAGGACGCTTGATCCAGCCTTTAATATGTGGAAATCGGCAGAGCCGGTTGTTGGCGATTGGATTGCCAAGAACCTTGGGCCCGTTGGCATACTATCCGATGCCCGCGAGGGCCTGCATGCCATGCATAGTCTGGCCAGACAATTGCCGGATCTGGCGCAGCGTGCTGAACTTTTATCTGAAGAGATCAACAACACTGCCAGTAACGGCTTCAAGCTTGATCAATCAACCATTGAAGCCATCGGCAAAGCAGAAGCCCGCCACTCCCGTATGGGCCATCTGGCCCTATGGGTCATTGCTGGATTATTGGCGTATTGGGTATTTTTCCAAAATTAAAATGCAGCTCTGCAATTATTACTTTGGCATTTTTGGTAGTAGAAATTTACGGATAATCTGGAAGAATACCGGATAGGGCATGATACGCAAAAACTTGGCCCCTAAAGCCATTTGCCACGGAAATGCAATTTCAAATTTCTTGCGGCGCAGACCTTTGATAATTATCGCTGCCGCTTTCTCCGGCTCAATCATAAATGGCATGGGAAAGCGGTTCTTTGCCGTTAATGGCGTGCGAACGAAGCCGGGATTAATAAGGCTCAAATCTATGCCCTTAGCGGCAAGTTCAAAATAACTCGCCTCTGCCAGGGTAATCAATGCGGCCTTGGATGAATTATAGACGGCAGAACCGGGAATTCCATTATAGCCCGCAAGGGATGCCACCCAGGAAATGTGCCCAGCCCCTCGCTTGCTCATGGCAGGCACCAAAGCAGCAACCGCATTGGTTACACCCAAAATATTGGTTTCATAAATCACCCGAAAAAGCTCTGCCTCAGGTCTTGCTTCGGTGGAATTGGCACTGACGCCAGCATTTAGAATTGCCAGATCAATCGGACCATGGGCAGCTTCGATATCTATCACGCATTTCGCCACCGCTTTTTCATCGGTTACATCCAGAGGAAATGCGTAGACATTTGAATATTCATCAGCCAGTTCGCGGAGTTTTCCGCTAGAACGGGCAGATATGGCGATTACAGCACCGGTTGCGGCAATTTGTCTGACAATTGCCAATCCAATACCGGAGCTTGCCCCCGTTATCCAAATGGTTTTCCAGTCTAAAGGGGGCATATTATTTCCGATGAAGCGTAATTGTCAGGCTAAAACTATTCAACACTCAACATGATTTTGCCGATATGGCCGCTGGATTCCATCAGCGTGTGCGCCTTGGCTGCATCTTCCAACGGGAAGGTCGCATGGATGATGGGTTTGATGGTTCCTGCCTCTAGCAATGGCCATACCTTCTTCACCAGACTATCGCCGATAGCGGTTTTAAATTCATCTGAACGCGGGCGCAAAGTTGAGCCCGTATGGGTGAGGCGTTTTACCATGAGCATGGCAAAATTTACGTTTTCGCTTGGTCCATTCAATGTTGCAATTTGCACAATACGCCCTTCCACGGCTGCGACTTTCCAGTTCTTGATAACATAGTCTCCGCCAACCATATCGAGGGTTACATCGATACCGTGACCATCGGTTGCTTCACGAATATCCTTAACGAAATCGGTGGTTTTATAATTCATCGCCAAATCTGCACCAAGCTTGCGGCAGTAATCACATTTTTCATCGGAACCTGCGGTGGTATAAACGATTGCACCGAATGCCTTTGCCAATTGAATAGCCGTAGTGCCTATGCCGGACGTGCCTCCATGTATCAAAAAGTTCTCGCCTGATTGCAGCCCACCACGGTCAAATACATTGCTCCATACGGTGAAATAGTTTTCTGGGACGCCCGCCGCTTCAACCATGTCTAATCCAGAAGGGATCGGCAAAGCGTGGCCCTCATGGGAAACGCAATATTGGGCATAACCGCCACCGGCAGTCAGCGCCATCACCTTGTCACCAAGTTTGTGGCGGGTAACGGATTTGCCAAGGCCGACAACGGTTCCTGAAACTTCCAGACCGGGCAGATCGGATGCATTTTTTGGTGGCGGATAATGTCCTAGCCGTTGAGCTACATCCGGGCGATTAACGCCAGCTGTATGAACCTTGATCAGAACCTGCTCATCCGTTGGCACCGGTAATTCACGTGTTTCTGGAATGAGAACTTCCGGCGCGCCGGGTTCGCTAATGGCAACGGCAATCATGTTTTCGGGTAAGGTGCTCATAAAAGATGCTTTCAGTTTAAGTTTGGTTCCGAATAAATCGGTTTAAAAGTGGACAATATGCCTTGTAGCGTTGGAATAATCCGCCGGTTATAGACACTAGCACGATCGACTGGTAGGAAAATATTACTTTTTGCGTAGGGTAATAATCAGGAAAGCACCTCCTTATGAACATTCATGAATATCAGGCAAAGCAGGTTTTGAAAAACTTTGGCGCACCGATTGCTAGTGGCGTGCCGGTTCTCTCTCTTGGCGATGCAGATGCGGCAATTGCAGCCCTTCCAGGACCCGTATGGGTCATCAAAAGTCAAATCCATGCAGGCGGACGCGGCAAGGGTAAGTTTAAGGAACTTGGCGAGGATGCCAAAGGTGGCGTTCGGGTTTCATTTTCTGCTGAAGAAGCAAAAACCAACATTGAAGAAATGTTTGGCAATACGCTGGTTACCAAACAGACTGGCCCTGCCGGCAAACAGGTAAACCGTATTTACGTGGAAGATGGCGCAGACATCGAGAGCGAACTCTATCTCTCCATTCTGGTGGATCGCGAAACAAGCCTTGTGTCTTTTGTTGCCTCCACAGAAGGCGGCATGGACATTGAAGCGGTAGCAGAAGAAACACCTGAAAAAATTCATACCATCGGTATTGATCCGCTGGCTGGTTGCACCGATGCTGACGCGGAAAAAATCGCCGATGCATTTGAACTTTCCGGTAATGCCCGAGTTGAAGCTCTTCCATTGTTCAAGCAACTCTACGAAGCGTTCACAACCAAAGACATGAGCCTGCTTGAAATCAACCCGCTGATTGTAACCAAGGACGACCATATTCAGGTTCTTGATGCGAAAATCTCTTTCGATGGCAACGCTCTTTTCCGTCACCCGGACATTATGGAGTTGCGTGACGAAACAGAAGAAGACGCAAGAGAAATTGAAGCTTCAAAACATGACCTCGCTTATATCGCCCTTGATGGGGAAATTGGCTGCATGGTCAATGGAGCGGGCCTTGCCATGGCGACTATGGATATCATCAAACTCTATGGTGCATCTCCGGCAAACTTCCTTGATGTGGGCGGCGGAGCCACCACAGAGAAAGTAACCGCAGCGTTCAAGATCATCACTTCCGACCCTAGCGTCAAAGGTATTTTGGTAAATATCTTTGGTGGCATCATGCGTTGCGATGTGATTGCGCAAGGGGTTGTTGAAGCCGTGAAAGAAGTTGGCCTGAAAGTACCGCTGGTTGTGCGGCTTGAAGGAACAAAAGTTAAAGAGGGTAAGAAAATTATCAACGAGAGTGGCCTCAATGTTATTGCTGCCGATGATCTTGATGATGCAGCCCAAAAAATCGTTAAAGCGGTGAAAGGCTGAACCCATGTCCATTTTGATCAATAAAGACACAAAAATACTGGTTCAGGGAATGACCGGCAAAACCGGCACATTCCATACGGAACAAGCACTCGCTTATCACGGGACCCACATGGTCGGTGGTATCCACCCCAAAAAGGGCGGAGAAACATGGACCGGCAATGTGGGAGACGGCACAGTTGATTTGCCCATCTTTTCAACCGTCGCCGAAGGTAAAGAAGTAACCGGTGCTGATGCATCTGTTATTTACGTACCACCAGCTGGTGCAGGCGCTGCAATCATCGAAGCGATTAATGCGGATATCCCGCTGATCATCTGCATCACCGAGGGCATTCCTGTTTCTGATATGGTGAAGGTGAAAGCTCACCTTGTGAAATCCAATTCACGCCTTGTTGGACCAAACTGCCCCGGCATTTTGACACCGGATGAATGCAAAATCGGTATTATGCCCGGCTCCATTTTCAAAAAAGGCTCGGTTGGTGTTGTTTCACGCTCCGGCACTTTGACTTATGAAGCTGTGTTCCAAACCACACAGGCAGGCCTTGGCCAAACCACGGCTGTCGGCATTGGTGGTGACCCGGTTAAGGGTACGGAATTTATCGACATGCTGGAAATGTTCCTTGCGGATGATGAGACAAAATCCATCATCATGATTGGTGAAATTGGCGGCTCTGCAGAAGAAGACGCTGCACAGTTTCTTGCTGATGAGGCCAAACAGGGCCGTAGCAAACCAACCGTCAGCTTCATCGCAGGACTTACTGCCCCTCCAGGCCGCACAATGGGCCATGCAGGTGCTGTGATTTCCGGTGGTAAAGGTGGTGCCGAAGACAAAATCGAAGCGTTGAAGAGCGCTGGCATTGCTGTTTCACCATCACCTGCGAAACTGGGTGAAACTCTGGTTGATTTGCTGAAATAAAATGGTGTCAGACCGCGATAGTGGCGCGCATTATTCTATCCGCCAGCTAACGGAAGATGATGTTGCACTCTATCGCGAGATACGTTTGGAAGCCTGAAAAGATATCCGGCCTCCTTTGGGTCTTCTTATGAAACGGAAGCCCAATAACCTGTTTCCTGATTCAAGGAACAGGCAGAAAATGCGATTGTTATTGGTGGTTTCCGCGACACAGCTCTTATGGGCGTCGCGGGCATCTACTTGCGGCCAGAACCAAAACTTACCCATAAGTGCGTATTGTTTGGCATGTATGTCAGGCCGGAAGCTCAAGGCAGTGGGTTATGTAGAATACGGCATGAAACCGCGAACCCTAAAAGTTGGCGATGAATATCACGACCAATTAATGATGCGGCTGCCGGTTTAATTTTCACCGCACCAATGGGCTTTATTGTGGAATCCTGCCAAAACGCAATAAATTACCGTGAGGATCATGGAGATAGAATTCCTCCATGTTCCAGTCTCGTAAGCTAAACTCCGACAGGCGTTCCAGCTTTTTTGTGCTGAATTCTTTATGAAGCTCATCTACTCGACCACCTCTTATATAGACAGAACTATTCTCGCAAAGCTGCCGATCAGGAGCCAGCCAGAAATGGAGTTCCATTTCCTCGCGTCGCAAAATTAAATAAGTATTGTCATCGTGAATGATGCCAAACCCAAGGCGCTCCACATAAAACGCCTTGGTTTCTTCTAAATTCAGAGATGGTAGTACAGGTAAGCATTCAAGGCTTTGATCCTGCTGTGCCATTATGCTCCTTCGACCACATGGAAACCTTCAAATTCCGGGTGTCCCACATATTGTGGTTTGTGATCGCCCGCATTGCGGTGAGCGTCCTTGAAATTTTGTGATTTGGTCCAGCCGATGAAAGCTTCTTCACTCTCCCAAACCGTGTGGGATGAAAACAGACAGTAACCATCATCTTCCTTTGCGGGGCCACGCAAAAGCCAGAATTGTTTGAAGCCCGGCACTTTATCCAATGAGGAATCCCGGTTTTTCCAAACGTTTTCAAACGTCTCTTCCGAGCCAAATTTTACCTTAAAGCGGTTCATCGCAATATACATTTTCTCTCCTATATGCATTTGGTTATTATATTTCGCAATTATTTACCGATGTCTACCAGTGCCTGTTTGAGGCTGGATTTGCTGGCGCTCCTGAGCGGGACAAAGGTCTTTCCATATTTTTTACACCCATGCTTTGCCCTGATACACGCTGCATGGCTCACGCAATCGATGGGACAGAAAACACAATCTACAGATGGCAGAACTTCGTCAATGCGTGAAATAGAATCTTCCAGTCCACCGTCATGATAAACTAGTTTTGCACCAAATGAATTTGCCAGTTTTTGAAAATGCGGGATTTGGTTGTGACGCCCGCCAAGATATAAAATGGACTGACCCTCAAGATTTGGCTGATCGATGCTTTCTTCTTCTGCCGGGGCCATAAGCATTACCTGACGCTCAAGATCCTGCATCCGCTTTTGCATTGCTTTGTTTTCCTGAAGCAATGATTTCGCCTCGGTTTCAGCCTGTAGCGCTCGCGCTCTGGCACTTTCGATGACTAACTGAGTCTTCTGCTGGTCAAACTGTTCTACGGGGGCGATAATTGGTCTAAATTCTGTGACAGGTTTTGAACGGGCCTGAGCGATTTGAACTTCCAGATCACTAATTCGGGCATCGCGTTCTTCCAGTGCCGTGTGCAGACCGGATTCAACTCTTTCGCGCTTTTCTTGCAGTGTGTTCAACTGCCCCTTCAAGGATGCAACCTCCATGCCCTGCTTGCGGAATGACGCCCCAATGAGATGGGATAGCATGTGAACTTCGCCAAATATCTGGGCTCGTAATTCTTTCGAGACATGACGCAAGGTCATGATTGCGTAGAAAGCGCCGGCGATCTGTCCGGCCTCTTTCATTTCTTCCCAGATGGCGATGATATCATCTTCGCATTTCAAGCGGCCGAAACGGCGCAAGGCACCCTTATGGCGCTGATCCAGCATTTTATGGATTGCACGGGCCTCTTTGCTGTCGTGAATTGCCGCCTTTACAAAATAGGCGTGCAAATCATAATCATGAAACCCCTCTTCGAATTGCAGACGCAACCGCTTGCCAATTTTTAGCAAATCTCCATGGCTAAGACAGGTGCCAATGATGGGACAGTGCGCATTGTCGTAACTCTCCCAGAGCCACCGCCGCCGGGACTTGCTGCCAACTATTTCAGTTTGAGTGGAACTACAATTTACGCACATGATGCTTCTCCATTTTAGTTGATTCAAGCGCCGAACGGAATGGTGAAATCCAGGCCAGAGCCGCCGAGATTGCCCGGTGGTTTGGGAAAGGGTGAGGCACGACGAACGGCAGAAAGTGCTGCCTTATCGAGTTTCTTTGAGCCGGAGCTTCGTACCAACCGGACAGATCTAACTGAGCCGCTTCTGGAAAGAACGAAACGCACGATGGCGTCAGCACGTAGCCGCTTGCCTTTTCGAGGTCGCTTGAAACTACGCCTCACTTTGCGGCGAACTTTGCCCTTATAGTTTGATATCGAGGCATTGCCTGCCTTACGTGATTTTTTGCCACTCGATTTTCCGGCATTTCTGGATGCTTTTTTCGAACCATCACTTGTTCCAAGACGCGCATTTCTTTTGGACTTGCCACCAGACCCGGAATTGCTGGCTGATTTCTTTTTGCGCGGCTTCTTCTTTTCTGCACGTTTCTTCTTTTTTATCGGCTTTTTCTTAACCTGTGGCGATGGTTTTACTGCTGGTTTAACCGGCTCTATTTTTTGAAGTTTCTTCGGCTCTACAATCTGCTTTGTTTCCTGCGGCAACATTGGAGTTTCAGAAAGAGTAGGTTGCAGACTGGCAATATTGATATCTGCAAGTTGAATTTCCGACGCCTGTAATTCAGCTGGATCGACCTTAGAAACCGTTGCCGTTTCGATAGGCATTTGCTCAATTTCAGTAACCGGCGTTGTTTCCGGCTTGGCTTGGGTGCTTTGCTGTTCGGGTATCAGCATTTCCACGGTTTGAGCTTTTACAATATGGACAGTTTCCGGCCTTATTATTTCAACCGTCTCGCTTATCGCCTCTTCGATAATCTCTTGCGGCGCAGCGGTGATTTCTGTTTGGCTGGTTTCAACAGTTTCAATTTCGCTGGGTTGAACGGCATCCGCCGAATTTCCTGCTGCAATTTCTTCCTGAAAAGCATCTCCCAACACGGATATCTGCAAGGGCGCACCGCCTTCAAGACGTTCCTCATCGTTGGATTGATAGAATAAAGCAGCCGCACTCGTGTGAATTACAACCGAGGCAATTATCGCCAGAGACCATTTGCCGGAAATGCCACTCATGGGTGCCCCCGCTCGGTTACCACATGCACGGATTGAACCCCGAGCCCACGCAATTTGGAGACAAGATCAATTAGCTTTGACGCCGGGAGTTCCTTATCTGTGATGACGCGAATTGTCAGGGGATCATTTGTGTTGATCTCCTGCAATCCTGCCAGATAGGTTTCGGCTGTCACAAAGGAGCCACGGAAGAATAGTTCTCCATCGGCGCGGGCCGATATCGTGTCTGGCGGCTGCATTGGCTGGCCATTCTCGGTGCTGATCAAAGCGATTTCACTATCCAGTGGCGGGGTCAGAGAACCCGCAATCAAAAAGAATATCAGCATCAAAAACACCACATTGATCAAGGTGATGGTGCCTTCGCTTTTTAGTCGTTGCTGAGGACGGGCAAGGCGCATGGGGTTACCTTCCAACCGAAATTTTGAGGCCGGTTCTTTTCACGCTTTCAACGGCGCTTACCAGAAGTTGCGAGCTGATTTGATCATCAACCAGGATCACCGCAGTTTTTGCACCTGACCCGATATGATGATTGAGTATGTCTGACACCTGAGCCTCAAGAATCCGCGACCCATTAATCCGCCAGCCATCTATGGTCAGATTAATTATAATATCCGGGCGCTGGCTGTTGTTGTTGAAACCACTTCGCCCGCCGGTAATTTCAACTTCAGAAAATTTGGTGAAGGTGGAGGACAACATGAAGAACAGCAACAACAGAAAAATTACATCGATCAGTGATGTGAGCGAGAGCCTTCGACCACGCCGGATAGGCATATCAATGCGCATATCCCTGCTCCATTCTTGCCTCTGTCTGGCTGGTTGATTTTAGTTCATTCAACAATTCGCCCGAAATGATGCTGCCACTCATGGTTTCAATGGCGATACGCTCATCCTCCAACCGGGTCTCAAACCATGTGAGTATCAAAGAAACAGGCATGGCAACCGCTAGGCCAACCGCCGTAGTCATCAGCGCCACCCAAATGCCACCTGCCAGAATTGAGGGATCAACAGTGTTTCCCGCGGTTTGTAATTTCTGGAATGCTTCAATCATGCCAAGCACGGTTCCAAACAAACCTAGCAGGGGCGAGATCTGGGCAATCGCATCCATGGCGCGAAAACCGCGTTGCAATTCATGCAG
>JAESUH010000014.1 GCA_016763155.1 Rhizobiaceae bacterium | reverse complement strand
TCGTTTTTCTGTTCCTCTGACCGTGAGCGGCCCGCTGCATGTTCGGGTGTTTGATGCTGATACGGGTGGTTCTTATGACGAGATGCTTGGCCGGTCCGATACTGTTATGGATTATACGCTTTATGGGGGCGGTAGCACTGCCAGTATTTCGCGCGATGGCGACGGAGTGCTTGTTGAAAGCGTTGAAGGTAAGAAACTTGGCGTTGTCGAAATTGGCCGCGATAACAAGTTTGATGGAAAATGGTCAACGCTTTTCACTGTTGATGCCGGCGATGGCAAGATCATGGGAGATGCAAGGGAGTTCTTCCTGCTGGTTGAAGGCATGGGAGGCAATGACGGCAATGTGTTTGATGTTCGAATTTCCACCAATGAAGATGCCAATATCAGCCCGCAAGGGGTGAAGCTTTATTCATTCCTGCCAACCGTGCGCGTTACCAAAAGAGGTCATGTGACGGAGCTTGGGTTTGAAGCACCTGATAGCACCTCCAGCCTGAAGATTGATAATTTTGGTAGCGCCCGTGGGGCAATTATCTTTGCCGGCCGTTTTCGTTCTCTGCCGCTTAAAGCTTCAGGGCAGGATGAATGGCAAAGCGGCACTATTGTGCTGGAAGATAATGAAAAGGGTGGTCTGGTTTCCATAACGCTAGGAGGCGGTCAGGAACTTCCCAATGATGTTACCTTCTTTGTGGCAGATGATCAGGATCAACCCGTGGCAATTACCTTGCCACCAAAAAGCTTTCGCTCCAATAAACGCCCTGTAATTAAGGTTAGTCAGACACCGCAATCGTGCACGGCAATGCGCTTTGATGCGGGTGGCTCGAGTGATCCCGATGGGAAAGATCTTACCTATCGATGGGTGTTCCATGATGGTGCAGTAATGAGCGGAGCCAGCGTTATCCGTCATTACCGCAAGGCAGGGCAATACCCAGCGCGCCTTGAAGTGTTTGATGGATCAGGACAGATAGGCAATGGCACGGCAGAAGAACATGAGGTGTTCATCAAGGCACCGCCTGTTGCGCAACTCAAAGTGCCACAGATAGTTGCTCAGGGCGGCGAGTTCGAGATTAATGCCAGCGGCTCATTCGCACTGAAGCTTGGTGATGGAGGCGCCACAACGCTTGTCCGTTATGAATGGGATATGGGGAATGGTGTAAAGTTTGAGGGCACCAAACCAACCCTGAAACATTCTTATGGAGACTATGGGTCTCATACGATCAAGTTAAAGGTGACGGATAGTTCCAACCACCCTTGCAACAGCGTAACAACCCTTGCCACCATCGAAATCAACGCGGCTCCAATCCCAAATGCCGGTGGGGATCGCAAGATTGGTCATGGCGACTTTATTCAGTTCAGCGCTGCTAAAAGTACCGATCCAGACGGGGATGAATTAACCTACAAATGGGACCTTGGAGATGGTTCTATGGTCGATAGTTCAGATTTTGGGCATCTATTTAACAATGCTGGCGTCTATTTTGTAACCCTGAGCGTTGATGATGGAAGACAAGCGCCCAATAGCACGCAGAGCTCAAAAATTATGGTGTTGGTCAATGCTCCTCCGAAAGCAGTTATCAAATCACCATTATCGATGATTGTTGGGCAACCGGGTGAGATTAGTGCCGAAGATTCATCTGATCCGGATGGTGAAATCTCTAAAATTGAATGGACGCTACCCGACGGTAGAAAAATCAACCGCAAGAGCTTTCCCTATGCATTTTTCACCGCCGGAGATCATAAGATATTGCTTTCTGTGATTGACGATTCCGGTCTTGCGAATGGTACGACAACGATCAGCAGAACCATTAGTGTGGTTACCCCGACAAATCTGGCGCCAGTAGCGAAATCTGGTGGTGACCGGGAGATTACCGTTGGCGATATTGTCAAGTTTAGCGGATCGAAATCTACTGATATTGACGGCTCAATCCTATCTTATGAATGGGATTTTGGGGATGGTCACAAGGCATCCGGGTTGGCCGCTGACCATGTATTTCGCAACGTTGGAACCTTTGAAGGCAAGTTGACCGTTACCGACGATTCCGGCATGGAAAACGCAACTGCTATGCATGATTTTACCACCATCGTAAAACAACGGGCGAATGTTCCTCCGGCGCTACGGGCAGGGGGGGATCGCTCAGCTTATGTGAATGAAGTTGTTCTCTTTGATTCCAATGGAACAACCGATCATGATGGTACGGCAATCTCCTACTATTGGGATTTTGGCGATGGCGAGAAGGCCTCTGGCACTTCAGCAAAACATAGCTATAAAAGCCCTGGCACTTATAAGGTGTATTTGATTGTTGCGGATGATTCAGGCCGCAGCAATCGTGAGAGCGAAACCAGTTTTCAGGTGGCGGTAACCCATAAGCCTAACGCCATACCGGTATTTGATATTCCAGACCAGATCGAAGGTGTGATTGGTCAGGTGCTGACATTTGATGGCAGAGGCACAAAAGACCCTGACGGATTTATTACTTCATATGAATGGAGTTTTGGCGATGGCATCAGCTCAAACCTGGCGCTGGTAAATCATGCCTATGCAAAAGCAGGAACCTATTTTGTAAGATTTACAGTGATCGATGATTCTGGCCTGCCATCAGGCCGGTTGGAAAAGCAGGTTTCCGTATTAATCAAACCAGCCCTGAACATTGCGCCGGTTGCAAAGGCGAAGGCTAAGTCACAGGCAATTGTTGGTGAGCTGATCGAATTTCACGGCTCATCATCGACTGATGAAGATGGCAGTATTATTCGTTATGACTGGGATTTTGGAAACGGAAAAACCGTTAGTGGTGAGAAAGTAAAAGTCTCATATTTTGAACCTGGGACCTATACTGTCCGTTTGACTGTGACCGATAATTCCGGGCAAGAAAACGCCCGAACCAGTGACCAGTTTGATATCGTCATTGAAAATCAATCCAACACTTCGCCGATTGCCAAGGTGGGGCCAGACAGACCGGCTGCCATTGATGAAAGCGTTGCATTTTCCGGATTGCAATCAAGGGATGGTGACGGAAACATTATATCCTATGAATGGGATTTTGGAGATGGTGCAGCAGCAAGCGGGCGCGATGCCAGTCACACTTATAAGAAGTCTGGTCGATATGTTGCCAAACTGATCATCAGGGATGATTCTGGGCTAACCAACAATGCAGCGAGCAGCGAACGCATTATCATAGTCAATGAGCCGCCACGGGCTGCTGCGGGTAAAGATCAATATGTGACCGCAAGCGTTGTGCAATTCAACGCCGCTGATTCAGTGGACCAGGATGGATCAATCATCGCTTATCGTTGGCGCTTTGGTGATGGACAGTCGGGTGAGGGGAGGTCAATCTCCCACACCTACCGCGAACCGGGAACTTATGAAGTATCCTTGGAAGTCGAAGATGATTCAGGTGCCATTCGCAATGTGGATCAGGACGAACTGTCAATAATTGTGAATGCCTTACCGGTAGCGGATGCTGGATTTGATGTTACAGCCGCACCTGGAGAATCAATCAATTTTGACGGTCGCCGGTCTTTGGACCCGGATGGAACCATCGCTGAATATGAGTGGGACTTTAAGGATGGTAGCCGTGATCTGGGCGATCAGGTTGCTCATGCGTTTTCGAAGCCTGGAACTTATTATGTTTCCCTGAAAGTCACAGATAACAGCATGCATGAAAATGCCATCGATTTTTCAAATGTGCGGGTTGTCGTGAATTCAAAACCAAATGCACTGGCAGGACGAAACATCGTTGTCGCGCCCGGTGAGCAATTTACTCTCAGCGGTGCAGATTCATTTGACAAAGATGGTGAAATATCTGAATGGCAATGGGATTTTTCAGATGGCAGTTCCGCGAAAAATACGCGTGAAGCAAGCCATTCATTTGAAAAACCTGGTGTATATCGGGCAATTCTGACGGTGTCCGATGGTAGTATTGCGGCCAATAACACTGATCAGGATTCGCTGGAAATATTCGTAAATCACAGTCCTGCTGCTAATGCTGGTAAGGATGTGTTCCGGGATAAATTGCGCATTGTTCTTGATGGAAGCAGCTCAAGTGACGCTGATAGTGATGGTTTGACCTATCGTTGGGATCTGGGTGATGGCAATACTGCCTTTGGCCCGAAAGTCGCTCATGTATATGCCACGGGCGGAGCTTATCCGGTGGTGCTGACGGTTGATGACGGGCGAGGATTGAATAACTCAACCAATCGGGATTCAATGAAAGTCGAAATCAACCGGCCACCTGTGGCAGTCGCTGGTGGTGATAAACATGTTTGCGTTGGCGATTTTGTGGTGTTCGATGGCAGCTCATCGATTGACCCGGATAAGGGACCTATCCGCTATTTCTGGGATTTCGGCGATGGCGGATCATCCAAAACAATCAATCCAACCAAGTCATTTGAAAAACCCGGAACCTATCAAGTCCAGTTGCAGGTTGAAGATGATTCAAATTTGAAAAACAACACTCATCGGGACACTTTGTTGGTGTCAGTCGATCCTGCTCCGGTGGCAGATGCGGGGGAAGATATTCTCGCCTGTGCTAATTCCGAGGTTCGATTTGATGGCAGTAAATCGACGGATATTGATGGGGTGGTCAACCGCTTCAGCTGGAAATTTGGTGATGCTACCAGCGGTGGTGGCGATCGTCCCAAACATAGCTATACGTCTGCTGGAACCTATCGGGCGAGTTTGACAATTGTTGGCGATAGCCGCGGTCTTTGTTCTCCTACATCCCATGATGAAGTCATGGTGAAAATCGTCAATGCCCCACGTGGTGTGATCTCCGCCGAAAACGCTGTTGCTGTAGGAACAGATATGAAATTTGATGCCACCGCTTCCTATGCGGATGGTGGTGAGATATCCGAATATACTTGGAATTTCGGCGATGGTCAGTCAGGGGAGGGCATCAATATTTCCCATAGGTTTGAAAAAGCTGGCATCTATAACGTTGGCCTCACTGTGAAATCACCTGATTTGGCAGTGCAATGTCAATCCAATACAAGTTGGCATGTGGTGACTGTAAATGCTGCACCCATGGCAAACGCCGGTGGGGACCGCGCCGCCACGGTGAACCGTATGGTTGAACTCTCCGGAACGCAATCAACAGACGAAGATGGCGGGATTACTGCCTATCACTGGAATTTCGGTGATGGCAGTCTGGCCAATGGATTAGATGTGCGCCACGCTTGGCGGGAACCTGGCCAATATACAGTCAAGCTCACCGTGACGGATGATACGGATCTTCCTAACAACAGTAATACGACGCAATTTACGGTCATTGTAGACCGGGCTCCTGAAGCAAGCATTGTGACTGCTCAAACGCTTTGTGCCGGTGACGCTGCCGAATTCAGACTGTCTGGATTAGGTGATGACATAGACAAAGATGCGCTTCGCTGGAGTTTTGGCGATGGCAGTACCGCAATAGGTTCCAATGTCCGTCATAAATTTGAAAAATATGGAACTTATAGTGTCAGTGTTGGAGGAGGTGTTTTGGGACAACAGACATCAACGCAAAC
Source organism: Rhizobiaceae bacterium (assembly GCA_016763155.1). Classification (GTDB taxonomy): domain Bacteria; phylum Pseudomonadota; class Alphaproteobacteria; order Rhizobiales; family Rhizobiaceae. Next base: position 36,987 of record JAESUH010000014.1, on the reverse strand, counting down.
TTACATATCTAGAAATGTGAAAGTTAACCGGCCACCCGTTGCAAACCCAGGCAGCTTTCGCAAAACTTGTCCAGGAACAGCAGTGAATTTCGATGCTTCTAAATCATTCGATTTTGACGGTAAATTATCAACCTTTGAATGGAAATTTGGAGATGGTCATACGCTAAAGGGACGACAGGTTTCTCATAAGTTCAGCAAGCCAGGCACCTATTCCGTTAGCCTGACAGTGACGGATAATTCCGGTTCAACTTGTGCAAGCACCACCAAATCGGTTGATGTTTTCGTAAATTCTCCTCCGGTTGCAGACGGCGGACCAGATATCAAAGCATGGACAGGTGGCGCCAGAGACCGGGTCAGTTTTGATGCAACCCGCTCTTACGATGTCGATGGTGATGCGCTTGATTATTATTGGGAATTGTCTTCTGGCGAAGAATTTGAAGGGGACAAACCTGGCCATTCTTTCTCCAGGCCGGGAAAATTTACTCTCGAACTTACCGCTGCCGATGTTCATGATCTGCCGTGTAGCATCTCAACTGACACAATAGAGATCGACGTTAAATCGCGCCAAACCGCAGCAAAATAGCTAACCAGCATCACGAAAGTGGCATGAGTATTGCATGGCATTTAGAGAGGTGGAAAAAATATGAGAATGGGCCTACTGACGAAAATGCTGCTATTTGCAGTAGTTATTGCCACGTTGCCGCTGATTGTCTCCGGACAATCACTCATTCGTATTGCCAGAGATGAGCTTAAAAGCACAGCAAATGAGCAATTGATTACCACCGCCCAGCAAATCACTGATGAATTTAATGATTTTTATGAATTCTCTTTGTTCTCAGCGTTAAATTTAATCAGAAACTCAATCGACGGAGACAAGCTCAGATTTGATGAGAAACTGACAATGTTGCGCCAGGGAATCTCGGATTTGCCAGATGTTGTATCCCTACAGGTTTTTGTTCAGGGGGCTCCGGTACCAATTGTTGTTACTCAAAAATCCTTTCTTGAACGACTGAGTGAGAAATTTGATGACCCTTTAGCGCTGCTACGGGTTGAGCCGGAAGTTGATCTTGCGGGCGAAGAAAATGAACGCCGGGCCTCAGCCATTAGTTATATCGAAGAAATTGACAGCTGGTTGGCTGCCGCAAGGCTTCCTTTAAAAACGGGCATATCCGGTCGGGCAGCAACCCTTTACGCGCAAATTGATTTATCCAAATTGCGTGATGTGGTGCAGAAGCACCCCTTTGCCCAAACGGGAAAAATTCACATAATTGATGAGGATATGAACGTATTGTTTAGCACCGGTAATGGCGATATCAAAAACAAGGCAATGGTGAAGGATGCAATTGCCATGTTGGAAAGTGGTTCCCGGGCTATAAGCGTCAAACCCTTCACTCTTGAAGACGGAAAAATATCTCTCGGCGCCATATCCTTTACCCGACCGTTTCCCTGGGCTGTACTGGTCGAAAAGTCGGAAGAAGACGCCTATCTCCCCGTGACTGAAATGATATCAAGTCTTGTGCTTTGGTTGTCTTTAGGGTTGGGGGCGGCCACCATTGGCGCTATTCTGTTTTCCTTTGGTCTATCTCGTCCAATCCTTGCCATTAGTAATGCTGCGGTTCAAATCGCCAAAGGCAATCTTGATGTTCGAGTGGAGAATGTCAAAAGCCGCGATGAAATTGGTGATCTGGCAAAACGCTTCAATGAGATGATTGTGCAATTAACTGAGCGATTGGAGCTGCAAAAATTTGTCTCAATCGGCACTATGGATGCGATTCAAAAATCCAAGGATCGAAGTGTTTCACTTGGAGGCGAAAGACGAGAAGTTGCAATTCTGTTTGCCGATATCAGGGGCTATACGGCTTTTTCAGAAGACCGTGAACCAGAAGAAGTGGTGGAGGTGCTCAATCATTATTTTCAGGAGATCGGAGAACTCATTGCCAAACATAATGGTGACATTGATAAATTTGTCGGTGATCAGGTAATGGCCGTTTTCCACGGTGAGAACAAAGCCAAAGACTCGGTGAAATGCGCCATCGCCATTATGCAATCAATGGAAGATTCTAAAGCTTCACTTCCCGACGCTGGATTGGAAATCGGCATTGGAGTTGATATGGGCGAAGTGGTGATTGGCGCAATGGGTAGCGCAGATAGAATGGACTTCACCGTATTGGGAGACCATGTAAACCTCGCAGCCCGACTGTGCTCCAAAGCAGCACCGCGCCAAACGCTTGTATCAAAGGTCGTATATAAATCACTCGGCAAGAAATTGGCCAAAAAAGGCGTTTCCCTACCAGCCATAACGGTAAAGGGAAAAGCAAATCCAATACCAATTTATGGCTTCGATTTTGACATCTGATTTTGTCTCAAGCAAAAGAACAATTGGTAAGACTGGATGGTAAATTACTTGTGCCTGGTATGCTGGTAGAAGTGTTTATTTAAACGAAAGTATTTTCACCGCTTAATTGGCTTGTGAAGCCTTTGCTTGACCAAATGAGACGTGCCGGACACGAATAATAGGCGAGGGGGGTAAATCTAAAGACAACTCACCTGCCTTTTTCGTACCAAGCAGCCTTATCGAATGCCACATGCTCTCCAAAATAATGAACGCATCTATCCAGATTTGCGATGTTGGATAGACTGTATGTCTTGGTAGGCTCCTTCAGATATTCCACGTGTTTTTGCGTTTCTAGCCATTGTTCAGGCGTCTGCAAGGTGCTTTGGCGCTGCACCACATCCCAAACGTAATAATGATGCGGTATGACTATTTTTGGTTTTAGTCTGCTGATTATCTCTTCAGAGCGCTCATACCCCATGACGTGTTGTGAACCGTCGATTGGAAGCAGAACAATATCGATATCTCCCAGCGCGTCCCAAATACTTTCCGGCGGATTGTGCCTGTTGTCACCCCAGTGCAGTATCCGCAAATCGCCAGTCTCCACAATAATCAAAGAGTGATCCCAGGACCGCGGATTGTTTGGCGGGGAAATATCAATTCCCTGAAAATGCTTGATGAGTTTTTTGAAGTTGTAAAAGGCTGTTTCACTATCGATAGAATGCTTGTCAGCAAATCCATGAATGGCAACATCCTGGAAACTATAAGAACCAACAAGTCGGTCTATCAAAACATGCGCGTCCAGTCGGTGCAGAGCATCATGATCGAAGTGAGCGTGTGTTGATACGCCAATATCTACTGTGGTAATTGGGAAATCATGAAAATACCAATCCCATTTTCTGGTTGGTAAATTTCGCCATGGATCAATCATAACGCTGACCCCTGACGGTGATGTAATTCGAAATGCGGAACTGGCAAAATACGCCAATTCGATTTCGCCTTCTTTTATTACTGGCGCGTTTTCCTGGAGCTCAATCATTCGATTGTTGTTACTGGCCATCTGCCACACGTTAAGGCCAGTATCCACATCAGTCATAACGCTTAATACTCCAGTAAAAATTCAAACAGGACCACAACTATAGCGCCATTTGAGGAAAACCCAATAACTACAGAACCATAGAGGGGTAAAGTCTACAATGGGTTGGGGAAATGTTAATGGAAATGAGTAACCGGAAATCGCTCAAGTAAAATTTCGTTTGTATAGCGCGGGAATGAGGCTAGTCGGCGGTCGTGATCAACAACAAACAAACCTTTTGCAAAACAAAAAAGCGGAAAATTCTTATGATTCATTACGTAGCCTAGAATAAATGACGCCAACTTTCTGTTGTATAGATGGAAATCTTCCTTGATCATTTAGAAACAACTTAGTTTACTCGGATCTTGCTTCGCAAGGGTACGAATTGGGGGCAATGAGCAGCGCGATATGGAGGAACATATAAACGATGCGAATGTTGGCAAACCTACTCAAAGCCTTTGTCCAGAAGGGTAAATTGCGCGTCTATGACGGTAATGGTAAGGAACACGTTTTCGGGCGCGGAGAAGAGGGACCCTATGCCTGTTTCCGACTCCATAACAAAGCGCTTCACCACCGTATATTTTTCAATCCTGAATTGGTCGCAGGTGAGGCCTATATGGATGGAACGCTGACCTTTGAAGATGGCACAGGGATCTATGATCTATTGTTGTTGTTTTCAGTCAACCGGGCACCATTGGGTGGCTATGCGGTTCAAGGCCTTTTACGACGTGCCTGGCGGGCAATGCGCCTGCGCCATCAGCGCAACGATGTTGAACGGGCAAAAAAACAGGCTCGCAGTCATTATGATTTATCAACTGATCTGTACAGGCTGTTTCTAGATAAGGAGTTGAACTATTCTTGCGGCTATTTCCGCTCTCCTGATGACGATCTTGAGACTGCCCAACAGGCAAAACTGGATCATGCGGTTGCCAAATTGCGCCTTGAGCCGGGTATGAGTGTGCTAGAAATTGGTGGTGGATGGGGCGCTTTTGCGGTTCGATTGGCGCAAGCCGGTGCTGATGTGGTTAGCCTCAATGTTTCTCCGGAACAGGCTCGCGTTGCACGTGAATTGGCGCAGGCCAAAGGCGTTGCGGACAAACTAACATTTGTGATCAAGGATTACCGCGAGTTCGAGGGAAAGTTCGACCGGGTCGTATCCGTCGGGATGATGGAACATGTGGGTGTTGGTCATTTTGATGACTATTTCCAGAAAATATACGACTGTCTGAATGACGATGGTTATGCGTTCATTCATGCCATTGGCCGCATGACTCCGCCCGGAACAACGGGGCCGTTCATAAGAAAATATATTTTCCCCGGTGGCTATGTACCCGCAATCTCGGAGGTATTTGCCTCAACTGAAAGGGTTGGGCTGTGGACCGGAGATATGGAAGTTCTGCGTTTGCATTATTACTATACGATCAGGCATTGGCGGAAAAATTTCGAGGCTAAAAGAGAGCAGGCGGCAGCTCTGTATGATGAGCGTTTCTGCCGTATGTGGGAGTTTTATCTTGGTGCTGTTGAACTTGGGTTTCTGCACGGTTCCAACATGGTCTATCAGTTACTCTTATCAAAACAACGCGATGCTGTACCAATCGTGCGAGATTTTATCGTCGACGATGAACGCATAATTCAGCAGACAAGGGCAGAGAGTTGAAGCTTTGAAACTGGACCGGGGCTTCAAACGAAACCGCTCAGTGCTTTGTTAAATATCAAATCAGGCGATGGTTGGCATGAATTTTGATAGTTTTACCATAATTCTATCCAGGTCGGCTTTGTCATTTTCATCGAGCAAGGAAAGAAAACCATCGGCGCGTTTTGTATAGGCGGCAAGGAGCTTGTCGAACAAAATGTGGCCTTTTTCTGTCGTGGTAACCATTGCGCGGCGGGCGTCTTTTGGATCGGGTGAACGGGAAATCAATCCCTTGGTTTCCAGTTTCTGGATGCCACGGCTGATATTGTTTTTGGGGAGGCCGGTCATGCGGCATATTTCCCATGCCATCAGACAGTCGCGGTGTGAAAGCACGAACAGAACAACAAATTCCATGCGTGAAATTTCATACTCTTTGTCGAATTGGGCATAGATGGGAAATACAAAACTGTTTGCAACAAAACAAATTTGCCAAAGCGCACCAATGGCGTTTTCTTCAAGAACCTCACCGGTATTGGCTGTCGTAGATTTTGACAAAATATCATCCATAGGCATCGCTCCAACTCATAAATTACCTCTATCGCCAGTCAGGCAATTCTCCAACCTCATAATTGGTCATTCAGTACTTTGTTCAAATAATAGTCCCATATGGGACTTGACATAGTCCCGAATGGGACAATAAAGTCAACACGAGTATTTATCAAACTAAAAATGCTCTGGCCAAATATGCTCTGGGAGGAGACAAAATGATTTTTAGAAAACCTAATTTGCTGCGTGCTGCAACGGCACTTGCAATTGTCCTTGGTTTTATGACTGGACCATCTGTTTCAAGCGCTGCTGCGGAAGAGCTGCGCATGTTGTCAGGATTTTCACCAAACTTTGCTTGGTATCGCGAAATCGGCCCAAAATTTATAAATCTGGTGAAAGAGAAAACCGGTGGCGAAACTACTATCGCTTTTAACGGCCCTGATACGGTACCAACATTTGAGCAGCTTGAGCCGCTTCAGGCTGGTGTGTTTGATCTACTATTCACACACCCTGCTTATCATTCAGGAACCACTGCTATTGGCCTGGCCATCGATGCGATTGCCGTTGACCCAACAAAACGTCGCGAGATTGGCGTGTTTGATTATATCGATAAGCACTATCAAAAGCTGGGCGTGAAACTTCTCTCGACCCCGTCAACTGGCACAAAGGGTTTCCGCTATTATCTTCGCGAACCTATCAGTGGTGAAATGGGCCTGAAGGGTCGCATCATCCGTGGTACAGTTTCCTATCATCCGATGATTAAAGCTTTGGGCGGTTCACCCCTCAACATGCCGGTGAGCGATGTTTACACCGCTTTGCAACGGGGAACAGTTGATGGTGCTGCCTGGGGGCTTACAGGTGCTGCCGATTTGAAATGGTATGAAATCATTGAATATATGGCCAATCCCCGCTTTGGGCAGGTTGGTGTGATGATCTTCATGAATCTTGATAAGTGGAATTCACTTGCGCCAAAAACCCAGGAAGCTCTGCTTTCTGCTGGTAAACAGCTTGAACTGGATTCGCTAGCTTATTTCGACAAACTTCAAGTAGAAGAATATGATTTCCTGCTGAAAAAAGGCATGAAACTCACCAGCTTTTCTGACAAGGAAACCGCTGAGTTTGAAAGGCTATGGGCCGAAGGCGTGTGGGAAGTTGCAACGGACAAATCTGGCGACGACGCCAAAGCCCTGCGCAAACTTGCCAAAGACGCTGGCATGACCAGGTAAGCCATCAATATGTCAAACGAGGAAACAGAGGTCGGCGATAGCCGGCCTCTACCAATTACAGGGCCAGCGATAAAGTTGTTGGACGGAGTAACGAAGCTTGCCTTCTACTTAAGTGCGGCAACTCTTGCTGCGATCGTCTCGCTCTATTGCATGGAAATCGTGCTGAGATATTTCTTTCTATCTCCAACAGTATGGTCGCGCGACACGGTCACATATCTACTGTGTGGAACCATTCTTTTGGCGGCTCCCGAAGTCGCAAGAACCAACAGTCATGTGGCCATCACCATAGCTGTGGAGATGTGCGGACCGATAGTGAGGCAGCGCGTTGAAACTCTGTTGGCATTGATTGCAGCAGTGGTTGCTGCTGGTGTTTGCTGGGTCACAGCTGGCGAAACCCTGCGGCTTTTCAGTTCGGGAATTCTAACACTGGGAACCGTCCCTGTGCCCAAATGGTGGATGTCTATATTCATACCCATCGGCTTTTTTCTGATCAGCCTCCAATATCTCTCGCTGGCCATAGACGAAAGTCGCCGCGGACACGACAGGACACAAATTTAAAATGGAATGGTATTGGGCCTTAATAGGTGCGCTGGTGTTCCTGCTTGTCATGATGGCATCGGGCTTGCCGGTATTTGCAGCGTTTCTCATTGCCAATCTGGGCGGCGTGATGATTGTGATCGGGCCACGCGGTTTCGGTCTGTTCTCCAACAGTATTTATGAAACGGTGACATCAGAAACATTTGTCACGATCCCGCTCTTTATTCTGATGGGAGAAATACTCTTTCGTTCTGGTTCGGTGGAAGTGCTTTCATCAGCGCTGGATAAGCTGATCGGCAAAGTGAGGGGGAGATTGTATTTTCTCATCATCGCGCTCTCGACGGTGTTTGGAGCTTTGTCGGGTTCTGCTGTTGCGGTGGCCGCGATGCTGGGTCGTTCAATTCTGCCTCAGATGCGGGCGCAAGGTTATGATTCCGGGATTGCCAATTTCACCATACTTGGCGGTGCATCGCTTGCACCAATCATTCCGCCCAGCCTGCTCGTCATTGTTATCGGCTCGCTGGTCAATAATGTTTCCATTGCAGGACTACTTATTGCAGGGTTGATCCCGGGCGTAATCCTCTCTGTGATGATGGCCATCTATATCATTGTGCGCATGAGACTCACTCCCGAAGTTGCGCCTCCGGTTGAAAATGTTCCCACCTATAGCGGCAAGGAAAAATGGATGGCTGTGGCAAGTACATTGCCATTCGGCATCGTTATTTTTTTTGTGATGGGGCTTATTCTTTTAGGCATTGCAACGCCATCAGAAGCAGCAGCTTCCGGCGTGGTAGGTGCAATTGTAACGGCGCTGATCTATAAACGTTTGACGAGAGAACTGATTTGGCAGTCTCTAAAGTCAGCCGTTGGCATCAGCTCGATGATCATGTTGATTGTCGCCAGTTCAAAATTGTTCGGACAATTATTGTCCTTTCTGGGGGCGACTGCAGGGTTGATTGATTTTGTTGGAAACCTGCAAGTCGAAGGCTGGATGATGTTCGCGGTGCTCATGCTGGTGCCGCTAATTCTATGCATGTTTATCGATCAATTTGCATTCCTTCTATTGGCAATCCCGCTCTATGAACCGATCATCCGTACTTACGGATTTGACCCAATGTGGTTTTGGACATTATTCCTTATCAACCTGACCATTGGCAGTATCACGCCGCCATTTGGGTACACATTATTTGCACTGAAGGGAGCTGCGGAAGGCGTGCCGCTGAACGAAATCTATCGCAGCGCGTGGCCGGTGGTTGCAATTTTCTTGATCGGGCTTGCTCTATTTTCGATGTTCCCGAGCCTGATAACAGCGCTTCCTTCACTGCTATGAAAACAGAACAATCCATTGTTCAGGAATTGGAGAGGTTGGAGCACCGTGTGCAATCGTCAACCGACCCTTTGGTGCATCTGTATTTAAGGGAACGCAGACCACCCACCGCCTCATCGAAAAGCACCATTCCCTTATTGCTGGTTCATGGGGCGACCATATCCAGCATATTGTGGGATAATCCTTTGCCCGATTGGTCATGGATGGATCGATTGGCACTAGACGGTTTTCATGTGTTCGCTGTGGACCTTCGCGGATATGGACTATCAAGCAAACCCGATAGTTTTGACCGACCACCGCTCGAAAATGAACCCTATGCCCGTGCCAAGGATGTGGAGCAGGATGTCCTCGACGCAATAGATCTTATTCTGGATATTACAGGGGCAGAACAAGTTGATTTACTGGGAGGCTCCTGGGGGTCGGTTATTTGCGGAAAACTAGTTGCTGAAAACCCTGAAATCAAGGTTCGAAGACTAATTCTATACGCGCCGCTTTATAGCGAAATGGCTACGCGGCCAAATTGGTTAGGTAAAATTCCCATTTCTAAGAACCAATCCATTGGTGCATACAGACGCGTTTCACCGGAACAATTGAGGTTGCGATGGGATGAAGAAATTCCCGTGCAAGACAAGACACTGTGGCGACCTGAGGGGGTTCTTGAAGCCTTGATGCGCAGTTGCATTACTGCCGATCAAAGCACGGAAGATATTAAGCAACCAGATTTCCGAGTTCCTAACGGCACGATTGCCGACCTTCATGAAGTGTTTGATGGCAAACCATTATATGATTGTAGCAACATAACCGTGCCCACATTGTTAATACGGGGGGCGGCCGATCCCGTCTCTACTCATGAAGATGCCTATCGTTTATTTGAAAATTTAAAATCAAATATCAAACGCTATACGGTGGTTGGAAATGGTGCACATTTCATGATCGCTGAAAATAAAATCACCGAAGTGCATTCCACGATTGCTGGTTTTCTTGCTGAAGTTTTCAAGAGTTGAGCAATGGCGTGCATTGCAATACTGCCATATTCAACAGTTCGGCTCATCCTGACTCGCTGCGATCATCAGCCACATCAAGAACGCACCGAGGAAGAAACAACAAGCGCCAAATAGGGTGAAGATTACTGCCCATATTGCAAATATTGGGGAGATGAGAGTGGGCATTGCAAGGGATAAAACTGCTGAAATCAGAAATGCCACGCAGCCTGAAAAATTGATGACACCAATCCACCATTCAACACTTTGAATGTTCCAGCACCACCATCGTTTGCAGAGATCCTTTATGGCCAGGCACCCGGATATCTGGAACAGGATGGACCCAATAATGTTTGGTGTCCAAACCAGTAAATCCTGTTCTATCCAGCCCAAATTAAAGAATGCATCAAACGTATTTATGTTGAACATCAATGTGCCGATCAATTGGCTCAGTGATGAGTAAAAAACAACTTTGTTGGCGTTGATTGTTTGATGGAACTGGCAGTAGGCGGCAGATGTAAAAAATATGGAACCGGCGAAGAAAATGCTGTCCAGAATAAGTTCATGTTCTACTGCACCAAGATACAGCACGCAGCCCACGGCAAAAAGTGCAGAGCCAATCATGAACAGTGTGGCAATCCACCAAGTTAGTCGTTTGGGTTCCCACACCCACAAACGATATGGCTTATCAGCCATGTTTGAAGCCGCTGCCTTCTTCTTCTGTAAGGGACGTCGCAATGGGATGGTTGTTGAGGTGGGTTAGGGCCCGTTTGCAATCATCCAACAGTAAATCTGCCATATCCCGGCTGAACCCATGACGTACCAAAATTCGCTGAATAACTAAATCTTCGCGGTTTGGCGGCAGGGCATAAGCCGGTACTAACCAACCACGCGTTTGCAATCGGTCAGCAAAATCATACAGGTTGAATTTGTGGACACTATCCTCTTTGAGCTTCCAGCTAAGAGCGGGAATGCCATCACTGCCATCATAGATAATTTCGAATGGCCCCAGGTTTCCAAAGCCATCGGCAAGATACAAAGCGATGTCTCTGCAAGTTGAATGAATGCGGCGATAGCCTTCTTTGCCAAGGCGAAGAAAATTATAATATTGCGCAATGACCTGACTGCCCGGGCGAGAGAAATTAAGCGCGAAATCTACCATATCGCCACCCAGATAATTCACGCGGAAAACCAAATCCTCCGGCAAATCTTCTTTGTTGTGCCAAAGTATCCAACCAACACCGAGAGGAGCCAAACCAAATTTATGACCGGATGCATTGATGGATTTTACCCGGGGCAGACGGAAATCCCAGACTAATCCCGGTTGCAGAAATGGTGCAAGAAATCCGCCGCTGGCGCCATCAACATGGATGGGGATATTCAGCCCCGTATCGCTTTCCAGTCTGTCGAGTGCATCGGAGACTTCTTTCACCGGCTCGAACTGGCCGGTAAATGTGACACCAAGCGTGGGCATTACACCGATAGTGTTTTCATCGCAGCGCTTGATCACCTCTTCGGCATTCATGATGTAACGTTCATTTTCCATTGGAATTTCACGAATCTCCACGCCCCAATAGCGGCAAAATTTATGCCAGCACACCTGCACCGGCCCAGTGACCAAATTGGGTTTGTCCTTGGATTTCCCCTGTGCCACTTGCCGCGCGCGCCAGTTCCAAAGTAGCGCCATGCCACCCAGCATAGCTGCTTCGCTGGAGCCGGTAGTCGATGTGCCAGTGGCATTTGCAGAATCCGGGGAGTTCCACAAATCAGCCAGAATATGGACACATCGTTTTTCGATTTCGGCAGTCTGCGGATACTCATCTTTATCGACCAGATTTTTGTCAACAGTGAGTGTCTTCAAATCTAGGACTTCCGGCTCTAGCCATGTCTGGCAAAATGTTGCGAGGTTTTGCCGGGAATTGCCATCAAGCAAAAGTTCGTCTGCAACCAGACGATGAATAACACGAGGGTCGTGTTCCTGCTCCGGCATCTTGTATTTTGGTAATCTCACAGAGGCATCAAGTGACGCAAAAATGTCATCGTTGAGGCGCTTTCCAACTTTATCCTTATCGTGAAGCATAATGAAATATTTCCTCTTTTTGACATGACAGTAGAATATTGCTGGAGATGATATTGATATAACTGCATTAATATCATTTTTTGTATTTGTATATGTCATCGTTGAATACCAACGGCATGAAAAGAACGTCACGATTAATTGGCGCGTCAATTTTGATGGTTGAGGTCAGCTATAATCAGGAGTCCGAGGATCGGGTTCAGAGGATTTGATCCGCACAATTAAATGTGAGGCCCGTTGTCTGTATTTTACTGAGGAAAATGAATTTTATTTCGGTGTAGTAATTTACCAGTCGCAAAGGACAACGGAAAAACACTGAAGGTTGCTAGCGGTTTTCTTGCTGACTAAATGGCAAAACTTACTCAGTTGTCAGAGTGCCAATGGTGCTATCCACCTGTAGATATGCTGTTACATCAGTAAAGAACAATATTCCGGTCAAAATGTCGAGTTTTTGAAGATACTATATTCGGCTAGCCTGTTGTTTTATCTGCAGGCTAACCGAGAGGTATTACCCGATAGACCCTACCTTGCTTTTTTGATAGTGGCGTCGATTGGGTCTGGCTTTCATGGCAAGTTCCAGCTGCTTCTCATTGGTTTTTTCAGCTTCGCGATAAAGCTGGAATTGCCCGGAATGAAGTTGCCCTGGCCAAGCTTGATTGGTAACGCCATAATGTCCAGCTGCCTGACGGGTGAGGAATGGCATGTTGAGGTGAGGCCTTGCCAGGGCGCAAAGATCGGCACGACCTGCTGCAACAATTGTGTTGATTTGTTCTGGCAAGGTAATTGCACCAACAGTAATGGTTGGGATGTCGACCTCGCGGCGCACGAGTTCGGACAGAGGCGTTTGCCACATCCGGCCAAATACCGGCTTCTGCCATTTCACAGTTTCACCGGATGAGACGTGGATGATATCAACATCGGCGTCTTTGAACGCCTTGGCAATGATAACCACGTCAGCCTCGATGATACCACCTTCGGCCCAGTCACAAGCGGAAATCCGCACGCTCATTGGCTTCTCGTCGGGCCACACTTCGCGCATGGCCTTGAATACAGCAACCGGAAACTTAACGCGGTTTTGCGCAGTGCCGCCAAATTCATCCGTGCGTTGATTGGTTAGGGGCGAGAGGAAACTGGCAATTAAATATCCATGTGCCGCATGCAATTCAATCATGTCAAAACCGGCCTCATCAGCCTTTTTTGCAGCAGCTACAAAACCATCTTTGATGGCATCCATCTGAGCAGAGGAAAGCTCGGCAGGAACATCGGACACACCCTCAATATAGCCAATTGGTGATGCGCTAACCAGTGGCCAGTTTCCACTGTCCAGCGGCATATCCATGCCTTCAGCCGGAACCTTGGTTGAACCTTTTCGTCCGGCATGACCAATCTGCATGCAGATTTTACTCTCAGTATTGGAATGAATGAAATCAACCACATGTTTCCATTCGGCCATCTGGGCATCGTTCCAAATCCCGGTGCAGCCATCGGTGATCCGCGCGTCAGGGGAGGGGCAAGTCATCTCGGTAAATATCAGGCCAGTGCCCCCGACAGCTCGCGCGGTGTAGTGACTGAAATGCCAGTCATTCGGCATCCCGTCTACGGCGCAATATTGTGCCATGGGTGCCATGACCACACGGTTTGGTAATGCCATCTCACGAAGCTTAAACCCGGTAAACATCGGCGTTGGCCGTTTATCTTGTAGGTCAGTGCCAGTTCGCTCCTGATAATTCTCGTAAAATTCCGTTTCCACGGTTTCCATGAATTTAGCATCGCGCATTTGCAAATTATCCCAGGTGATGGATTTGGCCCGGCTCATCAAAGAGAAAGCAAATTCATGGGGGGATTTATGCCAGTGATAATTCATATTTTCGAACCACACGAGAGACACTTGCGCATTGTGCTGAACGATCTCCACCGGCGTGCGGCGTGCTTTTTCATAGGCTGCGAATGCTGCTTTATAATCGGACAGATTATTTACCACCGCATCTGATAGCCCGATGGCGCAATCCATCGCCAGTTTGGTGCCGGAACCGATCGACCAATGGGCGGTGGCCTTGTTGTCGCCGATCAATACGATGTTATCCACATCCCATTTATCACAGGTAATTTTGGGAAAATTACGCCACAAAGACCGGTTGGTGATGAAGGAATGGCCCTTCAGGTCGTCTTTGAAAATTGCCTCGATATAGTCAGCAGATTCCTGCTCGCTCATTTGGGCAAACCCGGATTTCTCCCAACAATCAGCCGTCGTCTCAATCACCCAAGTGGACATGCCGTCTTCATATTGATAGGTGTGCGCGCAAAAATGGCCGTGTTCGGTTTTTCGGAAAAAGAAGGTGAACGCATCAAGCGGGCATTTTGAACCAAGCCAGACGAAATGGTTCGGGCGTAAATCTGTTGTGACGCCAAATGCTTCCTCATTGGCGTTGCGGATAGGGCTGTTAATGCCGTCGGCAGCAATGATGATATCGCTATCGCTGAATCGAGACCTGATAGTTTCAGGATCAACCACCTCGCCGAAATGCAGGTTCACTCCCAATTCTCGACAACGATCATGCATCCGGTTCAGCAGCGTGACGCGCGAACAACCGGCAAAACCATTGCCACCAATGGCAATGCGTTCGTCCTTGTGCAAGATGACGATATCCGACCAATGGGCAAATTCTGCGCGGATCATGTCGTAGGATTTTTCATCCGCGTCCCGATATCCGTCTAGCGTCTCGTCGGAAAATACCACGCCAAAGCCAAATGTGTCGTCGGGCTGATTTTGTTCGTAAAGATCAATTTCAATTTCCGGACAACGCTTTTTCGTCAAAATAGAGAAATACAAACCACCGGGGCCGCCGCCAATTACCGTAATTTTTTTCATATTACTATCAGGCATATCAATCTCCATCCATTATGAGTCAGTGGTGTTTTAACAATGAATATATTACATGTAAATAAATTATATTACAAATACCTTGGGGCGCTGAACAAATTGTCTATGATGATGAAATGACAAAAAGTGATTCCACCGCCCTGAGCATATGGTTGCAAATCGCCAAGGCATCGGCTCATCTGGAGCAAGAAATCAATGGCAAGCTCAGGGAAAACTACAATCAGTCAATGACGCGATTTGATGTGCTCTCCCAGTTTATTCGGGCTAATTGCGATGAAATGAGCGTCGGCACTTTGTCCAGTGAATTGATTGCATCGTCGGGCAATATTTCGCGTCTGCTCGACCGAATGGAAAAAGATGGCCAAATCATTCGCAGACACTCTGCCAGTGATCGGCGCAGTGTTTATGTGGGCATCACCCAGTCCGGGCGCGAATTGTTTGCAGCCATGGCAGCCGATCACCGAGAGTGGATCAGCCAGACTTTTCAAGAATTGCCAGCGGATCAACAATCGCAACTTGATAAACTCCTTAAGGAGCTTCTCGCAGTTTTGAAGAAGCGTTGATGAGAATTCCTAGTGCTTGGTGTCCGTGAATGAAGCGATCGTTTTTAGAGCACCATCAAGGGTATTGCCTTCCACATCGCTCAATGCAGCTTCGCGTAATCGCCGTGCCCAATCGGCAGCGTCATCACGCCCTCGAACCAATTCAATGCCGCTCATAACCTTATCGAATTTAGACATTCCACGGCGATGGGTATCACTATAGCCTTTAATAAGACGGCGGCATTTGAGGGTTTCGACGGCCAAATCATAATCACTGTCGGCATATGAAAGGGCCGTATCCAGCCATGCATTCAGGTGCTTTTTCTCCACATTATGGCGAAGAAGCTTGCGCCGAAACCGCTTGAGACCACTCACCAGATAAAGCGTCATGAACCAGAACAATGTGTCGGTACGCACCCTGCGCCCGCGATTTACCAGCCAGTCCAGCCCTTTGAATAATCTTGGGCTTGTTTCAATCATACGCCCAAGACGAAGAGGCATCATGCTGCAAAATTCACCCGCGCCGGGGTGAAAATATTCGGTGATACGCAAAACGTTTTTGTCGCCAATCGCAATGTCTTTTTTAATTCTGTCAAACCGGGATTTGCGGGTTTTGATATCTGACACAAAAATCATATCGTCATATGCCATGGCATTGGCGATGTATTTTGCAGCGGTAATCGTGAGGTCAGAACCGGAATCAGGTTTTACGGTAAGGACTCGCTCAATCCTGTCCAGATATTCAGCCCCATAGGCCAGATCCTGAAAATCAATCACTTTTTGCAGGCCTGATTGAACCATGGCCTGAACTGTTTCAGGCATTTCCTGCACGCGCGATTGCAGTTTTTCCCAATCGGGTAAAAGAAAGCCAGGTACTTTTGGATCGCCGGGTGAAACAACATCTGCGTTAGCCGGTGATTGATCCAATTCTTTCGAGCCATCTTCTTCTTGTGCTTTAAGATAGCCAGCGCGGAATGCTTTCAGGCTTGCCTCAACGCCTCGCCCAGATGCGGTGATTGTATCTTCATAGGTTTGTTGTGCAAACGGCAGCGCGCCGGAACCTGCCAATGCGCCAAACAGGCTTGCGGAAACTACGCTGCCAGCTTCAATGGCGATGGTCTCCATATCGAAAGCGATCAGCCTGTCGCAGGCCTCTTTTGCAATATCGTAAACTTGGCTTGAATCTGCAATCGCGTCGCCCGGCACAATTTTTTCCGCCGTGGCAAAAGCCCGGTGTGTCGAGGTGATTAATGTTGTACGATCAGGCGTAACAAAGCCGCGCATAATCGAGCGACCGGCTTCCATCAGTTCGGCCGATATTACGATATCTACGTCGCCCGGTGACGGAGCAAGGGAGAAAACAGGTCGCTGTTTCTCCGATGGCAACATCTCCAGATAATAAATGGTGGCACCGGTGCGCTGGGCAACCCCTGCTACGCTGGTCGCCTGAACATAAAAATTGTTACGTTCAGCCACATTCACAATCCAGCTGGAAAGCACTCCGCCGCCCTGACCTCCAACCGCCAAAATTGCCATTTTGATTATGGCATCGACTTGTTGATCGCGGTGCGTTTTTTTCTCTAACTTAATCTTTGAAGGCATGGATCAGTTATTCCCAAACTCAAGTCTGGAGCGCGACCGTCTGTTCTGCAACCAGTTAATAATTCCGCCGCGCAAACCCGCAATAAAGGATTCAAGTTTCGAAGGATTATGAATAATTTCGGCTTTGTAAAAGGAAGGACAGAGCACAGCAGCGTCTGCTACTTCGCCGCAGTTTCCGCATCCAACGCAGGATTGATCGATATGCGCAATGGGATCATCGCGCAACGGATCGTCCAGTTTTTTAATGGTCAAAGACGGGCAGCCTGAAAGACGCATACAAGCATGGTCGCCGGTACAAACCTCTTCATCGACACCAAATCGCGGCTTGGTGGTTCGGATGCCATTTTGTATATCCTTGCGCTGAAGCGGCTTTTCGCGGCGCTGTTTGTTCAACATACATTCGGACGAGGCAACAATCACCTTCGGGCCTTTATGGTCCGTGGTCAAAGCCTCTTCCAGCGTGGCGCGCATGGCCGAAACATCATAGGTGTTATCTATCTGCCTGACCCACTCAACGCCCACACCTTCCAGTGCTTTCTTGATTGGATGGTTTGTCGATTTAGACGGATTTTCTGCCCGCGATGATAATACATCCTGACCGCCAGTGGCCGCAGAATAGAAATTATCGACGATCACGATCACCCCGTCAGAGCGGTTATATACGGCGTTGCCAATGCTGGTTGAAAGCCCGTTATGCCAGAAGCCGCCATCGCCCATAAAGGATATCGGTCGGCGTTTTCCTCCACCATCGAATGCAGCGTTGGAGGCCGGGCCGAGGCCAAACCCCATGGTGGTGCCTCCCAGTTCAAAGGGGGGCATGATTGAAAACAGATGGCACCCGATATCGGACGCGATTTGATGTGGTCCGTGTTCGTTCTCCACTAATTTCATAGCTGCAAATATTGGCCTCTCAGGACAGCCGGTACAAAAACCCGGTGGGCGAGGCGGAACAGTTTTTGCCAATTTTTCCAGGCCAGCTATTTCCACTTGGCGGTTTGGCGAGCGGCTACTAGCAGACAGCAATTCGGGACAGTTTGCTTTCAAATAAGCGGTGATGCTATTGAGCATAATTTCGCCGGTATATTCACCGGCCATCGGCAGTACGCCTTTGCCAGCAAGCTTGGTCGTCAAATCTGATTTGTGCAGGATGGAACGCATGGCTTGTTCGATGAATTCCGGCTGTCCCTCTTCCACCACAAGCACGCTGTCGAGGCCTTCACAGAATGATAAAAATTCATCATCACAAAGCGGGTAAGTGACATTTAACACATATAGCGGGACATCGCTTTCGCCGTAAACATCGGCCAGACCCAGACGCTGCAAGGCGCGAATGACGCCGTTATACATGCCGCCCTGCATGACAATGCCAACTTTGCCGGTTTTTGGGCCAAAGAACTCATTCAATTTGTTTTTGGTGATATATTCAACGGCAGCAGGCCAGCGTTTTTCGATTTTTTCATGCTCATGCAAATATGAAGCAGGCGGCAAAACAATGCGGCTCGTATCGCGCATCGGATTATCCAGCGCATCCTTAACCGACAAAGGCGGCTTCTTATTATCTTTGGTTTCAAACGAGCCATAAACGTGGCAAGAGCGAATGCGAACCTCCAGCATGACCGGCGTGTTGGATATTTCCGAAAGTTCAAACCCCGTTTCCACGGCACGCACAATTGATGGCAGATTTGGGCGGGGATCAAGCAGCCAGATTTGCGATTTCATCGCGAACGGATGAATGCGCTCCTGCATGATTGAGGAGCCTTCGCCGTAATCTTCGCCAACAATAATCAAGGCGCCGCCGGTGACGCCACCGGAAGCCAGATTGGCCAGCGCGTCCGAGGCCACATTGGTTCCCACCGGAGATTTAAATGTAATCGCCCCGCGGATAGGGTAATGAACGGAAGCCGCCAACATGGCCGCAGCCGCTGCTTCAGACGCATTGGCTTCGAAACGAACGCCCAATTCGCCTAGTACATCCTGAGCATCGGAAAGCACATCCATCAAATGTGAAATCGGTGCTCCCTGATAACCGCCCACATAGCCAACACCGCATTGCAGCAGGGCTTTGGTGATCGCCAGAATGCCCTCGCCGTGGAAAGTATCACCTTCGCCCAAGCGCAGATATTCTACTTCTTTTTTGAATGATCGTTCAGCCATTTTTTTGCTGCTTACACCTGTATGGATGGATTATGGGATGGTAACAATTTGGTATTTGCATATTGTTCGATTGCCGGGTCTCGTGATTTAAAGCTCATTCTTGCGAATGTTATCGAGCAATTTGTGCAAGGTTTTGGAAAATGTTTCCCGTTCTGCGTCTTCAATTCCGGCGAACAGATTGTTGTAATTTTCGAACATATCAGGCCAAAAAATATCGAATGCTTCACGACCTTTTGTGGTAATAAATATCTCGCGAACGCGGCCATCTTTTTTGCCTGCCTCACGACGGATAAATCCTTGCTCTTCCATTCCATCCAGCGAGCGGCTCAAAGTCGATTGTTCGATCACCGAATAGACAGATAGCTGGCTGACAGTCAGCCCAGAGACCACGGATAGCACTGCTAGCGTGCGCATATTTACGACGGTCAGCCCCCGGATCGACATCCGTTCTTGTAGGTTGGAATTCCAACGCCCCATGATCCTGTTCATCAAATAGGGCTCAAATCTGGATAACCCGATCTCTCCCAAAGATTGAATTTTGTCGATATTTTGTGACGCGTTATCGGCGATTTCAGCCGCTTTTTTGGCTTTGGAAACCATATTCATTCACCTCTTTGCGACGAGGCGGACCATCTCCACCTTCAGTCACCATAAACTTCTCAAATGGCTTTTCAACCTTACGGAACACGTTAGAGAAATTTATATGAATATGCAAGTATATTGAATTGCCGTAGTGTCAAATGCCGTGGACTAATTCCCAGTCGTGCAGTTCTGGGTTGTCGCTTGTTATTGTTAGACAATAAGTGTGATTTTTGGGTTGCACCGACGTGGCCGTCACGGTCCACTTTTCTCTTCAACCAGAACGCCGCTTCACACAAGCTCAACGTCTCGTTGAGAGCTTTATCGTTATGTCAGGTAAGTCCCCGTTTAAGGTTTTCCGGGAAGTAGGTTACAGAATTGTTCTTACTCGCCAGAGTTCTGGGAAAAGCTCAATCTCCAACATGCGCTTTAGATAATTTACGCCACCAGTTCCACCGGTACCACGCTTAAAGCCAATAATTCGCTCGACAGTAACAACGTGGTTGAATCGCCAGCGTCTGAAGTAATCCTCAAAATCGACCAATTTTTCGGCTAGCTCATAGAGTTGCCAATACGATTGTGGATTTTCGTATACTGTTCGCCAAGCCTCTTGAACGGATTCATCAAATGTATGACTTTGTGATACGTCCCTGTTCAAACAATTGGCTGAGATTGCAAATCCTTGTTTTGACAATTCGGCGATAACAACGTCATATAAACTTGGAACATTCAATTCAGCCTGAAGCAGGCCGAATATTTCAGCATCGTGTTTATGTGGCTTTAACATGGCTTGATTGCGATTGCCGACCACGAATTCAATCAGTCGATATTGCCAAGACTGGAAGCCCGAAGATTGCCCTAAAGCGTCGCGAAACGAGGTGTACTCGCTTGGAGTCATGGTTCGAAGCACGTCCCATGCATTGTTCAATTGTTCAAAAATTTTGGCAATTCGACTGAGCATTTTAAATGCCATAGGCAATTGACCGTCACCAATGGCCTGACGCGCTACATTCATTTCGTGTAAAACCAACCGCATCCATAGCTCAGACGTCTGATGCTGAATTATAAACAGCATTTCATCATGGGTTTGGGTTAAGGGGTTTTGCGCCGACAACAATGTGTCGAGCCCAAGATATTGGGAATAGGACATCTGGTCATTAAAATTCATATGAGCGCCCTCGGTCTCGGGATCATATGGTGTCTTATCGCTCATGTGAAAATTGTCCTTGATTGATATCGTCATTGTTGCAGAAATCCATCTCCACAACAATGACTCTTAGGGGCAGGACCTATTGAAATGCTTGTAGCCCTGTTTGGCCTCTGCCGAGAATGAGGGCATGCACATCGTGAGTGCCTTCGTAGGTGTTGACGGCTTCAAGGTTCATCATGTGGCGAATGACGCCATATTCATCACTCACCCCGTTTCCACCATGCATGTCCCTTGCCATTCGTGCGATATCCAGTGCCTTGCCGCAATTATTGCGCTTCATCAGGCTAATCAACTCGGCAGAAGATGTGTGGTCATCCAGCATCCGGCCCAAACGCAGAGCGCCAAGCAGCCCTAGTGAAATGTCGGTTTGCATATCGGCCAGCTTCTTTTGGATCAATTGCATTGCAGCCAATGGCTTGCCAAATTGTTTTCGATCCATGGTGTATTGGCGAGCCGCATGCCAACAGGCTTCGGCAGCCCCCATCGCTCCCCAGCTAATACCAAAGCGCGCGCGATTAAGGCAGCCAAATGGCCCGGCAAGACCACTCGCATGGGGCAATAGATTTTCCTCCGGTACAAATACTTCATCCATATGAATCATACCGGTTATTGAGGCGCGAAGGCTGAATTTGCCATCAATTTTAGGAGCGCTGAGCCCGGTCATGCCTTTATCTAGAATGAACCCTTTGATCTTTCCCTCATGCCCGCCAGATTTTGCCCATACGACAAAAACATCGGCAATAGGTGAATTGGTAATCCAGTTTTTTGCGCCTGACAAAAGATAGCCGCCATCAACCGGTTTGGCCTGAGTGATCATCGAACCAGGATCTGACCCGTGATCTGGCTCGGTTAATCCAAAACACCCAACCCAATCGCCGGAGGCAAGTTTCGGCAAATATTTCATGCGCTGCTCTTCCGTGCCATAGGCAAATATCGGATGCATTACGAGGCTGGACTGCACCGACATAGCTGAACGGTAGCCACTATCCACCCGCTCTACTTCTCTTGCCACCAAACCGTAAGAGACATAATTGGCACCAACGCCGCCATATTCCTCTGGGATGGTTGAACCAAGCAATCCAAGTTCACCCATTTCGTTCATTATTTCGCGGTCAAATACCTCATGTCGATTGGCGTTGATGACGCGAGAGGCGAGCTTGTCCTGACAATAGGCATTCGCAGCATCGCGGATCATACGTTCCTCGTCGCTAAGAAGATTGTCGATCAAAAACGGATCTTCCCAATTCAAATGCGCTGGTTTTGCTCTCGCCTGCTCGGGGGAGCTTGATGAAGTGTGGATGCTGTTAACGTCGCTCATGGGTGATCTCCTAAAGGGTTAGCGGCACTATAATTTTAAGCATAAATATTTCAAGCCTAAATATTATCTCCTTGAAAGTCTTAAATTGATGCGATAGGTTTCGGGCATCGCGAAGAATGTGTTTCGCGACCAATTTCTGAGTGGAATATCATGGTCAAAAACAAGCATGTCATTGTCACGGGCGGCGGCTCAGGTGTTGGTGCGGATATCGCGCATTCCTTCGCCAAAGCGGGGGCAAAGGTCACCATTATGGGCCGCAGTCAGGCGCCATTGGAAGCGCAAAACCTGCCATATCAAATCTGTGATGTTGTCGATCCTGAATCGGTGAGTGATGCATTCGCTGCCGCACGCAAGGCGCAAGGGCCGATCGATATTTTAGTTTCCAATGCCGGTGCCGCTGAAAGCAAACCGTTTGCCAAGATGACCGCTGACGATTTGAACGCAATGCTTGGGGTCAATCTTATCGGTGTGTTCAATACATGGCAGGCCGCATTGCCGGACATGACCAAATCCGATTGGGGGCGCTTGATTGTTATTGCGTCTACCGCCGGATTAAAAGGTTACGCATATGTCTCAGGTTATTCTGCAGCCAAACACGGGGTGGTGGGTTTAACCCGTAGCCTGAGTTTGGAACTGGCAAGGACCGGCATAACAGTCAATGCAATTTGCCCGGGGTTTATCGAAACCCCTTTGCTGGACCGCTCAATTTCTAATATCATCAAGACAACAGGGATGAGCGAAGAAGCGGCCGTAAAGTCCCTCCAAAATACAAACCCGCAGAAACGGTTTATCCAAACGGACGAGGTCAGTGGCGCAGCCTTATGGCTGTGTTCTGACGCGGCGCGTTCTGTCACTGGACATACATTGAGCATTTCTGGGGGCGAGATATGAGCCAGAACAAACGCTCTGAAAAATCTGAACCGCAATCAAAGCAAAATTTGAGGTTGTGGCTCAGATTGCTTAAGGCATCCCGAATTATCGAAACCCAATTGCGCGAAAAGCTGCGTCAAGAATTTGCTTCAACAATGCCACGGTTTGACGTTTTGGCGGCTCTCTACAGATTTGAAAAGGGTCTCAAAATGAGCGAACTTTCAAACGTGCTAATGGTCTCGAACGGAAATGTCACAGGCATTGTCGATCGACTGGTGAAGGACGGACTGGTCCTTCGAGTGCCTGTTGCTGGAGACAGGAGGGCGCTTCTGGTCAGACTTACTGCGAAAGGTCGGGAAGATTTTGCCGTGCAGGCCAATGCCCATGAAAGCTGGGTCGATGACATGTTATCCGAATTTGCATCCAAAGGCGGTGCCGAATTCTCGGACCAATTGGATGAATTGACTAAGTCTCTGGAGGAAAGAATTTGAATACAATGAGAACAGATGTAACCCATTTCAAATGTGAAATTATAGATAAAATCGCGTTAATCGCACTAGACCGACCGGAACGTAAAAACCCGCTCACCTTCGACAGCTATGCTGAGTTGCGCGACTGGTTTCGCGATCTGGTATATGCCGATGACGTCAATGCTGTGGTTTTTAATTCGAATGGCGGAAATTTCAGCTCGGGCGGAGATGTGCATGATATCATTGGCCCACTTACCAAAATGAGTATGAAAGAATTGCTGGCATTTACTCGCATGACCGGTGATCTGGTAAAGGCAATTTTAGGTTGCGGCAAGCCGGTAATTGCAGCCGTTGATGGCATTTGCGTTGGTGCTGGCGCCATCATCGCCATGGCCGCAGATTTGCGTGTCGCCACTCCCGAAGCAAAAACCGCATTCTTGTTTTCCCGTGTTGGCTTGGCCGGATGTGACATGGGTGCTTGCGCAATTTTGCCACGCATCATCGGACAGGGCAGGGCAGCTGAACTGCTTTATACCGGCAGATCAATGAGCGCCGATGAAGGCGAAAGATGGGGGTTTTTCAATCGGGTTGTGCCGGCGGATGAGTTGGAAGGCGCTGCATATGAACTTGCTGCACGCATTGCCAGCGGACCGGGATTTGGCAACATGATGACCAAAACCATGTTAGCGCAGGAATGGTCCATGACCCTTGATCAGGCCATTGAGGCCGAGGCGCAAGCTCAGGCAATTTGCATGCAAACTCTGGATTTTGAACGCGCCTTTCATGCGTTCGTCGCAAAAGATAAACCAAAATTCGAGGGCAATTAATGGCAGATAAGAGCTTTCTCGACTGGCCGTTTTTTACACCACAGCATAAAGAACTTGCCATTGAACTGGATCAATGGGCAACGGATAATTTATCCGCAATTGACCATTCTGATGTTGATATGGCATGCCGCAAACTTGTTTCGAAATTGGGAGAAGCTGGTTGGCTTACCCATTCGGCAATTGATCCGGAAACTGGCGGCAGCCTCGATGTCCGCACTCTCTGCATTATTCGCGAAACGCTTGCCCGCCATGATGGCCTGGCCGATTTTGCCTTCGCAATGCAAGGGTTGGGAACAGGTGCAATTTCGCTTTTTGGTACGCAAGCACAGAAATCAGAATGGCTGACGCTCACACGCTCCGGCCGCGCAATATCTGCCTTCGCACTGACGGAACCACAATCAGGGTCGGACGTTGCCAACTCTACCATGACCGCGACCCTTGACGGGGATCACTTCGTATTAAATGGAGAAAAGACTTGGATTTCCAATGGCGGCATAGCGGATGTTTACACCGTCTTTGCCCGTACCGGAGAAGCGCCGGGTGCTCGTGGCCTATCGGCATTCATCCTTCCTGCCGGGGTGTCAGGTTTTGAAATTGTTGAGCGTCAACAAACCATTGCGCCGCATCCTTTGGCTACTTTGCGTTTTACAGATTGCCGAATTCCGGTTTCGTCGCTGCTTGGAGAAAGCGGGCAGGGCTTCAAAATAGCCATGTCGGTTCTCGATATTTTCCGTCCAACAGTCGGGGCAGCGGCATTGGGTTTTGCCCGTCGCGCATTGGATGAGGCATTGATGCGGGTCTCGACCCGCCACGTACAAGGGGCGCCCTTATTTGATTTGCAAATGGTGCAGGGCCATATTGCCGATATGGCGGTAGATGTTGATGCAAGTGCACTGCTCGTTTATCGCGCCGCGTGGACAAAAGATTCCGGCGCTCCCCGCATCACCCGCGAGGCGGCAATGGCGAAACTATTCTCGACAGATCACGCTCAAAAAGTCATTGATCAGGCAGTCCAGCTTCATGGTGGAGACGGTGTTAAATCAGATGAACCCGTCGAAAAACTATATCGGGAAATTCGCGCCTTACGGATTTATGAGGGTGCATCTGACGTGCAAAAGGTAATTATTGCACGCCAAACAATGGACATATTTCGAAAAGGATAAACATGCTTGGACCTACAGCTCATATCGACAGTTTTACACGCGATAATCTGCCTGCTCCTGAGCTATGGCCGGATCTGCCGCAGGAGGGTTTCGACTACCCGGAATATTTGAATGTAGGCTATGAACTAACCGACGCTATGGTTGCCAAAAATTTCGGCGATCATACGGCGCTGATTGGCAATGGTCGCCGGCGTACCTACAAAGAATTGTCAGACTGGACCAATCGGATTGCTCATGTCCTCGTCGAAGATTTGGGAATTGTGCCCGGTAATCGCGTGCTGATCAGGTCGGCAAATAATCCTGCCATGGTTGCTTGCTGGTTGGCGGTGACCAAAGTGGGTGCGGTTGCAGTAAACACCATGCCGATGCTGCGGGCAGCAGAGTTAGGAAAAGTCGTCGATATTGCTGAAATTTCGCTTGCCCTTTGTGACACACGCTTGATGGATGAGATGATCATTTGTGCAAAAGACAACCAATTTTTAAGCAAGGTTATTGGTTTCGATGGCACCTCAAATCACGATGCAGAGCTTGACCGGATGGCACTTGAAAAACCGGTTGTTTATGAAACCGTAAAGACCGGGCGTGATGATGTGGCGCTGTTGGGATTTACGTCAGGCACGACCGGCCTGCCAAAAGCCACCATGCACTTTCATCGCGATTTACTGATCATCGCTGATGGTTACGCCAACGAAGTTTTGGGCGTGACGCCGGAAGATGTCTTCATCGGGTCACCGCCTCTTGCGTTTACTTTCGGGTTAGGCGGTTTGGCAATATTTCCATTGCGGTTTGGCGCAACGGCAACGCTATTGGAAAACGCCTCTCCCCTGAACATGGTCGAGTATATCCAAAAATATGAGGCAACGATTTGCTTCACCGCGCCAACCGCTTACCGCATCATGTTGGAAGCGATGGACGACGGCGCCGACTTATCCTCTCTGCGAGCAGCCGTCTCTGCTGGTGAAACTTTACCAGCCCAAATCTATAATTCTTGGATGGAAAAAACTGGAAAGCCTATACTGGATAGCATGGGAGCAACCGAACTGCTTCACGTATTTATATCCACCAGATTTGAAGATCACCAACCGGGCCGCACCGGCAAACCTATCAAACATTATGAGGCAAAGATTGTCGACGAAAACGGCTTAGAAGTTGAAGACGGTAATGTCGGTCGCCTCGCAGTGCGCGGACCAACCGGTTGTCGCTATCTGGCCGACGAGCGGCAGAAAGATTACGTGGTAGATGGCTGGAACATTACCGGCGATGCTTTCACCAAAGATGCTGAGGGCTTTTTTCACTTCGTAGCGCGCAATGACGATATGATCGTTTCCTCGGGATATAACATTGCCGGACCAGACGTTGAGGGCGCACTCTTGGGCCATGAGGCAATATCAGAATGTGCAGTGGTTGGCGTGCCAGACGAACAACGTGGGATGATTGTAAAGGCCTTTGTTGTTTTGAAGGACGGTTTCCCTAAAAACGACGAAATGGTTCTACTGCTGCAAACCTATGTAAAAGGTGCCATCGCTCCTTATAAGTACCCGCGCAGCATCGCCTTTTGTGATGCCTTGCCGAAAACAGCCTCGGGAAAACTTCAACGCTATCTTTTAAAAGACCCGAATTACGGGCAAAAATCCTAACGACATTTGTGGAGCAGATAATGACGCATAAAATAATTCAGCCGGATAATTGGAGCAAAGCCAGTGGCTATGCCAACGGTGTTTTAACCGCTGATGGAACTCTTTATGTTGGCGGTCAGATCGGCTGGACTGCGGAGCAAAAATTTGAGACCCATGATTTCATTGGTCAAATGGAACAGGCTCTGACGAATATCGTTGAAGTAGTTGAAGCCGCTGGCGGCAAAATTTCGGACATCACACGGCTGACCTGGTTCATCTTGGATAAGAAGGAATATCTTTCCCGATTGCCGGAAGTTGGTGAGGTTTATCGCCGGGTGCTTGGACGCCATTTTCCGGCAATGTCTATGTTGGTGATCAAGGAACTCATCGAAGATGACGCGCTTCTGGAAATTGAAGCGACGGCAGTTTTGACCGGGGAGTAATACAACGCCCCTGTTTAAGAGCAAGTCTGACTTAAGTTGACTTGCTCTGGAGGCAAAGAGTCACCCGGCGCTAGCTGCGCCGCCCATACGGAGGCCCAAGCGCAGCTTGATATAGCCGTGAGAACAAACAAAACTAGATCAATCCGTCAAAGACGGATATGATCTAGGCGCTGCCAATCGACGTTTTTTATCAAATGATTTCAAAATTCCGGGTTCATCCAGATCAACCCGGTCCCACAATTTGCAGGTGACTTGCTTGTGGGCCTGATCCAGACCTTCGCAATAATTGGTGAACTCGCATTGGCGAATATCTTTCATATTGCCCAAGCGAATTTTTTCAAACCAATCTGGATCAGCAAGAGATTGTCGAGCGGCACCAACAATCTCGGCTACGCCTGATTGCAAAACATCTTCAGCGATTTGAAAATTATGGATGCCTCCAGCAGCGACAAATGGCGTTTCAAATCCAGCAACCCGAACGGTTTCACGAATGGTTTTGGTTTCTTCGAAATTTCGCCCAAAAGGCCCCAGCTCATCAGACAAATGATGCGGCATGCATTCATAGCCGCTACGGCCGGTGTATGGATATGCAGGGCTGCCCAGTTTTGGTTGCTTGGCATCGTCGAATTTTCCGCCGCGCGAAAGGGAAATAAAGTCCATTCCTGCGCGCGCAAACTCTGTGCCAAAATAACAGGCATCCGCCAAACTGCTACCGCCATCAATGACTTCGTTAGCTAAAAATCTGGTGCCAACGACGAAATCATCACTGGTCGCCGAACGCACTTCACGGAAGACTTCAAGTGGCAAACGCACCCGATTTTCCTTGCTGCCACCGTAGCCATCTTCACGCGTATTGGTGGCAGATAGAAATGAGGCCATTGTGTAGGCGTGGGCATAATGTAATTCCACGCCATCAAATCCGGCTTGCTCTGCTCGCACTGCTGCTTCCGAAAATAATTTAGGCAATTCCTGAGGGAGGGTTTCAATGTGTGGGAGATGGGTATCCGTCACCATATCGCGATGGCCATTGACCATTGATTGCCACTCGCGCGGCGTTAGAACCTTCTCAAGTTGTTCATCATCCAGTGACAATAAGCGGTCGCGAATATCGTCCTCTGTCGCCTGTGGCATCTCCAAACTCTGCTGATGGTCTGGTGTAATTCTTAGAAATTGACCGAGATACTTGTCGCGAGGCGGCCGTCGTTTCATGGCCAGGAAATCAATCAGCTGGATGAACAGTTTTGTCTTGCCACCGCTTTCACGTTTTACGTGCTCAACCAGTTTTTTCATCCCGGGTAAAAAACTGTCATTACCAATCCTGAGCAATGGCCCGGAGGGAACATCACGTATACCGGTGGCTTCAATGACAATCGCCGCAGGTTTACCTTGCGCAAATCTGCCATACCAATCGAGAACTTCAGGGATGACTTCACCATCATTGGACGCACGCCATGGCACCATTGCAGGTATCCAGCTGCGCGCATGCAAATTCAAACGCCCCACATTTAACGGCGAAAACAACAAGGATTTGGCAACTTCATCCGGCGTCGGAATTTCACCTAATCCAGATGGCCAACGAATCTTTTGCGGCGGCTTCCACATTCAACTTTTCCTCCCACAGCTCTCCTAAAGAACCGGTTTGCGCACCATATCATTATCCTGCAACATTTTCAGAAATGCTGCCATTTTTTGTTGTTGGTATTCGGCCACATCAACATTGTCATAATTATAAAAGCCCTGGCCCGTGCGCAGACCAATGCGATCATTTTCCATATTGGATTTGATGATATCTGGTGCTGCAAACCGCTCATCATTCATGGCTTTGGTCATGTAATTGCTGGCGTGATAGAGAATATCTCCGCCACCCCAATCGATGAATTCCAGCATTCCCAAAACCGCAAAACGGAAACCAAACCCGTATTTGATAGCCTTGTCCACATCTTCAGCGCTGGCCACACCATCTTCCACAATCCGTGCCGCCTCATTCATTGCTAATGCTTGAATGCGGGGCACGATATAGCCCGGCGAGGCTTTGCACAGCACCGGAACTTTGCCGATGCTCTCAAGAAAATCGTTTAGCTCTGTAATGACATTTGAGTCAGTATTTGGTGTCGGACTTACCTCGACCAGAGGGACCAGAAAAGCAGGGTTCAACCAATGTGCATTTAAAAACCGATCTGGTGATTTCGTAAACTCCGCCAGATCTGTCGACAAAATGGTCGAAGTGGTTGAAGCAAGAATCGCATTCTTGCTTGCGTGTTCATCAAACAAAGCGAATGCGTGCTTCTTGGCATCCAGAACTTCGGGCACGCCTTCGAAGACGATCTTCGCATCGGCAAGTGCTGTGTTTGCATCTTCAAGACTGTGGACTTCCACACGCTTGAGGATTGTTGAAACATCTGAAAATTCCAACGCCCCCAGTCTGGCCAATGAAGACAAGCTACCGTTAATAACATCCAGCGTTTCTGTGCGAAATGCTTCAAACGCGGCGCTGTCGCGAGGTTTGGCGTCCAGCAAATGAACCTTGTGGCCCGCATAGGCAACGGCATGGGCAATGCCACGCCCCATTCTTCCTGCTCCAATGCAACAAACCACGTCACGCTCTGCCATCAAAAACCCTCCTGCAGCATGGCTTGAACGGCCTCACGACTTTCGCCCGCCAGACCAAGCGCTTCAAAAGTGCGAGGCCATTTAGTAAAATCATTACCCGATGCAGCACCAGCAATAGCCAACAGCCCCGAAGCCACAGGACAAGGCACCTTCGCCCAGTTTGCAACGGAAACAAGGAACGCCAGTCCAAGACCGATATCTTCGGTTAAATATCGATGGTCACGCAAATTGAGAGGTTCGTGCCAGTCGCCGGAACCTACCAATTTGTCATGAGCCAGATTTCCATACATCCAGTCGCTGGTTTCATAGTGATCGGCCAGCGGAAAATGCGGAGCGCCATAGCCGAGTGCCTCACGCACCGCAATGCGTTCGGCATCTAGAGCTGTATGAACATTTCGTATCGAAGGCTGCGTGCCCTCATTATGTATGTCCCACGCATCAAAATGTTCAATTGGGCCTGCATTCATCATGATCAAAGGCGGATGAATGATCGGGCCTGCATTCATCAGTGCGCCGGACAACGCATCTTCCGAAGGTTCGATGGCTTCGGGAAACGCCTTGCTGAGAATTTCCAACGCTTCTTTTGAGCGTTTCGCAGGCAATACACCAGTTGGTAATCTTGAGGCGCGAGTGGTAATTCGAACCGTGTGATCATCGGTTTTTCTTGCAAGCCAAGGCAGGGTTCCGGTTTCTGCAATCATGATTTGGGCGTTCGATCCCTGCGCCCGAATTTGCTTCATCATCACATAAGAACCAAAGGTGCCGGGCGGCAGATAAATCACCTGCCCGTCAACCAGATGAGGCGCCAGAGCCTCAGCAATGTCGGCCTGAGCGTTCGCCGGTGTTGGCACAAGAATAAGCTCTGCTCCAGCAATTGCCTCGGCAATTTGATCTGTCATTTTTGGCGAGACCTGCCGCGTACCTTCAAAATCTACGACTGATAACCCGCCAGCATTCTTGATGCTTGAAAAACTATCCGCTGACCTCCGCCACCAGCTAACATCATGACCTGCTTCGATCATATCAGCTACGGCCGCATAAGATCCGTTGCCACCACCTAAAATCGCAATTTTCATATCTGTTCCAAAGTTTGAATTCTTAATGTGTTTTCTAAATCACCATGCCTAGATGGTGAGCGTGCCAACGCTTGCACCGCCGCAGACATAAAGTGTCTGGCCGGTGACAAAACTGTTTTCCGGATTGCAAAAGAACAAAAATGCGTTTGATACATCCCGGACCGTGCCAATCCTGCCCACAGGAATGCGGTTGGCCAGTGCCGATTGTTGCTCGCTGTCTTTTTCAACAATGCCCCAGAAGTTATCCGTTAGAATTGGCCCCGGCGCGACAACGTTTACGGTAATGCCATATTGAGCAAGCTCCAGCGCCCATGTGCGCGCCATGCCGATCATGCCTGCCTTGCTGGCAGAATATGCCGTGCGGGTAGGCGCTCCCAAGGCGGCGCGCGAAGCATTAAACATGACGCGGCCAAACCTTTCCTCTTTCATGGATGGCAGGAACGCTTGTAACAACGTCAGTGCCGAACCAAGATGAAGCTGCGCTAATCCGGTAATGTCTTCAGGCTTTGCCTCTTCAATCAGATTTGGCCAGATCAAACCTGCATTGTGGATCAGGTGAGTGACCTGATGGGATTTCGCAATCTCACTTGCCGCACGGGTGACCGCGTCCACATCCAACAAATCCGCTTCAACCGAATATAGGTTTGGATGCGAGACTTCAGGTGCGCTACGGGCAACGGAGATCACTTTGTAATCCTGATCCAGAAGACGGGCTGCCAGATCAGCTCCAATGCCTTTATTTCCACCGGTAATGACGGCTGTTAATTTGGTCATGAATTGTCTCCAGGTACCATTGCCAAAATCCTTAGAGGACTGCCGGTACCATTCTTGATTTTTAACGGTGCCGCGAATAATACCGCGCCAGTGCTTGGAAGTTGATCCAGATTAGCCAGACATTGCAGGCCATATTTGCCAGCGCCATGCAGAAAGAAATGCGCCGGATAGGGCGGGGTATGGTTTGCTCCCTGTCCCGCATCCGTGCCCACACATTCAGTGCCGAAACCGCGAATGTCGCGCTGATCAATTAGAAACCGGATGCCATCTGGTGTTGGCCCAGGTGAGTGGGGACCATCATCTTTCATATTGAGATATTCAGCACCGCTTCGTTTCGACCAATCCGTGCGCATCAATACCCATGAACCTTTGGGAATTTTACCGTGAATGGCTTCCCATTCCTGAATAATTTCTGGCGTGAGTTCATAGTCGTCATTCGCGGCCGTTCCTTCAGAGCAATCAATGACAACAACCGCGCCGATGAAATTTTCAGGTGGAATTGAATCCACCGAATTGTTAGGCAGGTCGCGGCCTGAAACCCAGTGCGAAGGCGCATCAAAATGCGTGCCGGTGTGCTCCGACATGCTGATATTATTCCATTTCCATGCAGGCCCGCGATGGTCATAGGCGCTAATTTCTTCCATGCGAAATCTGGCACATTGGCCAAATTCCGGTGGCAGAATAATCACCGGAAAATCTGGATCAAGCGTGTGGGTTAAATCGACGACGCGGATGTCACCGGATACAATTTGTGCCGCAAAATCTGCTAATAGTTGTTGGCTCATGGTCCATCTCCACCCTGGGTCAATTCGCGTTCCAGAACATTCGGATTATTCTGGAACCTTTGATAAAGATCCTTGGCCACATCGCCGCAATAGGTCTCTTCGAGGCCGTCTTTCAATCCCTGAACTACGCTTCGCGCCAATGCAATGGGGGCGACTTTGGGTGGCGGAACCAATTGATGCCAATCATCGTCTGTTGGTCCGGTATAAACATTCATTACCCGTAGGCCGGATGATCTGAAATCGGCACGCATGTTCTGGCTCAACGATCTGGCAGCAGCGTTTGACGCTGAAAAACACCCAAATTCAGGGTCGTTTGAAAGCGCATAAACAGAAAAAATATTGACCCATGCCACGGCTGAATTAACGCCATCCGCAGTACGCGAACACATGCCCGGCCCAAAGGCCTGAGCAAGACGCATCAGCCCGAGATAATTCACCTCAATCTCATCACGGGCAAATCCCGTATCGCCACGCGCCAGTACACCGCCCGGCCTGATGAAGCTGGCATTGTTAATCATGATGTCGGTTTTGCCACCAATTTCTGCAGCGAGTTCCTGAACCGAGGAAGTGTCTGTGACATCCAGCGGGAAAATATGAACATTCGCCATTTTGTTCAATTCGTCACGCATTGGATTGGGTCGCCAGTTTTCAGCTTCGCCAATAAATACCGTCGCAGCCCCCGCATCCAGCAAGGATCTTGCCAGAGCCGGTGTGTTGGTATTGCGGGCATCGGTAATCAGAATCCGGCGATGTTTTGGATCGCTGGTCATGGCGCGAAGTTGTGGGTCATCTTCCATGTTGAGACTTCCTTCCTTTGGCAAAGCCATCAGCACACCCTGACCGGATCGGTCCAGGCGGTTAATAAGTGTGACGCGAGAATTTCGTTCGCAATCGCCGTGCAAATGACAAATAACCACTGGCCCGGCATCCAGTTGCACAGTACCGATGCGCCACGGAACGCGTTCGCGAAAATAGAGTTTTGAAACAGCATGTATGGTTGTTTCGGCCAGAATTTCTCCCTCAGGCGAAATATCTTTCCAGGAGAGGTCAGGGGACAAACACGCTGAACACACGTCACGTGGCGGATATTGGAGGGTGTCACATTCTGCGCAACGCTGTAGCGCAAACCGCCCTTCGGCTGCTGCGGCACTCAATCCCATGGCCGCGCGACTGCGCGCTTCAGAGGGGCGAGTTGGAGCAATCGTTCGCTTCTGTGGGTTCTTTTTTGGGGGTGGGGTGAGGGGCGTGGTCATGAATTTCCGCTCCTGATAATTGCGGCACCTGAACAAACGCCTCGGTCATAATTGATCATGCCAAATCCTGCGACCATTGCATGATTGGCGTCTTTTACTTGGGTTGGACCTGCGGTGCCGCTCACTTGTCGGATCGCTTCAACCAGTCCCAAAAAACCGCCGGCTGCACCGGCCTGACCAGCGGATAATTGGCCGCCGGAAGTGTTATGCGGAAAATCGCCATCAATGGTTAGGTCATGGGATCGCACAAATTCTGCCGCAGAACCTTTTTCGCAAAACCCCAGATCTTCAATCTGCATCATGCATATCACCGGATAGTCATCATAGGTTTGTAGCAGGTCAATTTTCTTGGCATCGCAATCGGCCATTTCATAAAGTTCGTCAATGTCCAAAGTCCAGCCGCCGCGCAACTGGATCGGGTCCTCCGCATGGGCATTATGACGCTCAATCGTACCCCCAATCAATGCGTAGGGAAGCTCGCGCTTCACCGCCTCTTCTTCGGGCATCACCAAAAATGCCTCCGATCCGGCGCAGGGCATCACGCAGTCAAACAATGCGATCGGGTCTGAAATTGGCCGCGTATCGAGGTACTGCTCCAGCGTCAGTGGTTTTTTCATCATCGCGCCGGGATATTTCAGCGCATTGCTTCGTTGCGCAACGCAGATGCGGCCGAAATCTTCGCGGGTAGCTCCATATTCCTGCATGTAGCGATCCGTAAGCAGGGCAAAATTTGCATTCGGGCCACCGTAACCATAGGGGTAGGAAGCGTCTGACGCAGAGCGGGAAAAACCGGATAGCAGAGTTCTGAAGCTATCGATGTGATTGGTGTCACCGGCAACGCAGGCAACAATATTTGCATCCCCGCATTGAACTGCACGGGCTGCTCTGCGCAAAGCAACAATGCCGCTTGCCCCACCCATCGGAATATGATCGAGCCAGCGCAGACACAGGCCCAGATGCTGGGTCAGTCCAACGGCTGAATCGGGTGCCAGCAAAAAACTGGATACGCAAAAACCGTCAATTTCGCCCGGTTTCAATCCGGCAGTGCCAAGGGCTCCGCGCAGTGCACCGGCGATCCACCAATGGGCGGTATCGGTGGAATAACGCTGATAGGGCGTGGAAAATGGCGCGACCAGAGCGACGCCATCATAGGCTTGTCTGAGGCCCATTACACAATTCCATTCAATGAAGTTGGCATAAACGATACAAGGGAAATTGAATGCATCATCATGGCAAGAGCTGTATGTTGCCGAACGCAGCATCGCAATTTACCAGATCCACCCGCTTATTGGCGATTTTGATTTCTCCATCGATCTGTTTCAGTTCGTGGGTCGCTGTAAAGGCCAGTAAAATTTGCTCATCAAGGCGCGTTTCGACATAATGCATGGATGTGTTGGTGATGTATTCGCCCTTTTCGTGGTCCATACTATCGATAAACGGACGCTGGATAACATGGTGACAACGGGTCTTGGGTTTCTGGCTGAAGGTCCGTTCCCCGTTCAATCTTTCTATCCGCAAATTCAGCATAAAAAGATCTTCATAGAGATATGAGGTCACCAGATTTGGGTCGGTTTGTTTATACTCAAGCGGCATCCAATAATGACCATCAGGCAGCCACAGAGCCAACCATTCATCATACCGCCCTTCGTCCAGCATCCGCACTTCCTCGTAAAGGAAATCGATCAAATCATCCTTGCTGATATTTTTCATCGGGACACCTCGTCGGCCTGCGGCATGGAGCAGGTCATGAATTTTACCCAGGCATTAAACTGGTTACGCATTTGCCGCTCTGTGGTGCCATTCACCACCGCTTCTTGGCCAAAGTTTTCATTGTCCTGATATAGCCGTTGAAGGTTCACCCATTCCAGACCATTTGACATTAACCCTTCCTGTGCCCGTTCATACATTTCAAGATCGTCATGACCGACAATGGAAGTTGGCGCATTGATCATGCGATTGTACATCGCCGAGCGGGCGACAAGTTCATCAGGGGCATCAACCAGTCGAAAAACGTAACTCTCAACCAGCGTTTTTCCAGCCCCGAGCGGAATGAAGTTACGCAATTGCTGGACGGGGGCCTTGATCATAATATTTGGAAAATAAATCGTGTTATGACGATTTTCATTCAATGTTGCTTTGGCTTTTTCTTCGCCATATGCCTCAACCATAGCTTCGAAATAACCCGAAATTTGCTCGTAGTCGGAATGGATTGAATGATGTACGCCCGTATGTCCGTGCCCGTTGGGCCAGGTGCGGATACCCATCTTTTCGAAGAATTCATAAGGTGACATAAACGGAGCAATAATTTGCATAGCAGGCGGCGTTGGTACCGGTTTTCCCATTTTCTCCCAAATCTTCACTGCCGTTCCA
This sequence comes from Rhizobiaceae bacterium, assembly GCA_016763155.1. Classification (GTDB taxonomy): domain Bacteria; phylum Pseudomonadota; class Alphaproteobacteria; order Rhizobiales; family Rhizobiaceae. The sequence continues at coordinate 711 of JAESUH010000014.1, read as the reverse complement.
GCACTGCTTTCGTGGGCAACCATGGGATGGCAAGTGTCGGTCTGGTTCTCTACCAACATTTTCCAGTTACATTGATGCATATAGCGAAGCGGCGGGCCTGCAACTTCCAGTCGACCTGCCGGTGAACGATCCACCATGTTATCAATTGAAGACAGGCTGTCGCCAAAGAATTCATCAAACTCAATGCCTTGTTCAGCCAGCCGTGCGAAGATAAAACCCCGGTAGTTTCGAACCGCACCAACGGGCTTGATGCCTTTGACATTTTCCGTTTGGTCGAGCCTGGTGTCCACATAGCCCTTCTTCAGTGGAATGGCCAAAAGGCACCCATCGGTTTTGAATGACCATGCATGATAGGGGCATCGAAAAAACTTGCCCGTATTGCCCTGACGATCTATGGCAATTTTTGTCCCCTTATGAGGACATCGATTGTACAGAACATGAATTTCACCATCAGAGTGGCGCACCTGAATAACTGGCTGGTCACCGATCTGGGTGGTAAAATAATCGCCCTTTTTCGCGGTCTGGCTTTCGTGTCCAACGAATACCCAGACATTGGAAAACAGATGTCGCATTTCGAGCTGATACACTTCCTCGCTGGTATAAACATCGCGATGTACCTGATAGCCTTCTACCATATTCGAAATATTTTCGGCGGTAAGCTTGAGTCCTTGCATCACTTTTCCTCCTATTAAATATTCAGAACCAGACGTG
>JAESUH010000116.1 GCA_016763155.1 Rhizobiaceae bacterium | reverse complement strand
CCGCAGCACAGGAATTCGAGCAAGCATGACCAGCCAAATTATTCCAGTAGAAGCATTTGACTATGTGGTCTTTGGTGGCACCGGCGATCTATCCGAACGCAAACTGATCCCGGCACTTTATCGACGCTCCGCTGATGGCCAGATCACGGCAGGGTCGCGCATCATCGGCGCCTCACGCGCAGAGATGTCCCATGAAGAATTTCGTGAATTTGCCAGCAAGGCCATCCACTCCCATGTGAGTGCGGATGAGATCGACAAGGCGAAGATCGAAGAATTTACAGCCATGTTCTTTTATGTGTCACTGGATGCAAAATCTGAAAAAGGTTGGGCACCGCTGGCGGAATTACTTGGTGAGAATGACCGGGTATGTGCCTATTATCTTGCAGTCGGGCCATCGCTGTTTGGCGATTTTGCCGAGCGATTGCACACTAATGGTTTAATTCGCGAACACTCCCGTTTGGTGATTGAAAAACCCATTGGCACAGATTTGCAATCAGCACGGAAACTCAATGAAATTGTCGGGAAGTATTTCCACGAAGAACAGATTTACCGCATTGATCACTATCTTGGAAAAGAGACCGTTCAAAACCTCATGGCGCTACGTTTTGCCAATGCGCTTTACGAGCCCTTGTGGAATTCTGCCCATGTGGACCATGTACAAATCACAGTGGCTGAAACTTTAGGGGTTGAGGGACGCGGCGGTTACTATGATAAATCCGGTGCTATTCGGGATATGGTGCAAAACCATTTGCTCCAGCTTTTATGCCTTGTGGCAATGGAGCCGCCTGCAACCATGGATGGGGATGCGGTGCGCGATGAAAAACTGAAAGTGCTGCGTTCACTGGAACCCATTGATGCTTCCAATGTGGCGGAATATACCGTGCGCGGCCAATATTCAGCGGGTGCTGATAGTGGTGTAGCCGTACCTGCCTATCTCGATGAGATTGAAGACAAGGATTCCAATACGGCAACATTCGTGGCCTTGAAAGCCAATATTCAAAATTGGCGTTGGGCCGGAGTTCCGTTTTATCTGCGCACTGGCAAACGTATGGCCAAGCGTCTCTCTGAAATTGTTATCCAGTTCAAGCCAGCGCCGCATAACATTTTTACAAAAGACGCCGGGAAATTTATTTCCAACCGTTTGGTGTTGCGGCTCCAGCCCGATGAGGGCGTTAAACAATGGATTATGATTAAAGATCCGGGCCCCGGCGGCATGCGACTACGCCATGTATCACTGGATATGAGTTTCGCTGAATCCTTTGATGCAAGAGCACCTGATGCCTATGAGCGCCTGTTACTTGACGTTATTCGCGGCAATCCAACCCTGTTCATGCGGCGTGATGAGGTTGAAGCTGCTTGGAAGTGGATTGACCCAATTATTGAAGCTTGGGAAGGGATGAACGAGAAGCCCAAAAAATATGTAGCTGGAACTTGGGGACCAACCGACTCGGTCAAGCTTATCAGCCATGATAACCGGACATGGCATGAGGAGCATGACGAGGGGTAATGGAAATTCACGTTATGGAAAATCGCGAATTACTAGCCAAAAGTCTGACCGATCAGATTGAAGCAGAACTCAGGCTGGCAATCGAGCTAAAGGGAAAGGCCAGCCTTGCTGTTTCTGGTGGTTCCACACCGGTTTTGTTTTTTAAAACCCTTTCGCAACGACCATTGGATTGGGAAAAAATTACGATCACGCTGGTGGATGAGCGTTGGGTGGATGATTCAGAAGACAGATCCAATGCCAAACTGGTGAAAGATTTTTTGCTGCAAAATCTGGCCGCAGTTGCAAAATTCCAACCGCTATATCAACCGGGCATGGAGGCTGAAGCTGCTATTGCCACTATTGAAGCTGCGATTGAACCGCTCCTGCCTTTCGATGCGCTGGTTCTTGGCATGGGAGAGGATGGCCATACGGCTTCATTTTTTCCCAATGGCGACAAGCTAGAAGCGGCAACAGACCTTAATTCCAAGGCGACCATTTCGACAATGCGGGCGCAGGCTGCGGGCGAAGTGCGCGTGACCTTGACCCTGCCAGCCATCTTATCGGCAAATTTTCTTGCCATACATCTTGAAGGTGGCAAAAAACAGCAGGTCATGGCGAAAGCATTAATCGAAGGACCTGCAAATGAATTGCCGATCCGGCATGTCTTGCGCAACTACCAGGACGTCGAACTGTTCTGGTCCACATAAAATATCAACTTGTAGCTATGTACGCAGGACATGAACCCATGCCCTGTCAAACATCCTGACCAAGGAATACGTCATGAAGGTTCATACTGAAATTGAACGCGTCACGAAGCGCATTATCGAGAACAGCAAAGCCACACGCTCGGTCTATCTCGAGCGGTTGGAAAAGCAGTGCATGGAAAAACCCAATCGCAGCGTTCTTGGTTGCGGGAATTTGGCCCATGGATTTGCAGCCTGTAATGAGGATGACAAAACAGCGCTAAGCGGAGATGTTGTTGCAAACCTAGGCATCATCACAGCCTATAATGATATGCTTTCAGCCCATCAACCCTATTTGGATTATCCTGAGCTGATCAAGAAAACGGCACGCGAAGCTGGCGGCGTAGCTCAGGTGGCAGCCGGGGTTCCGGCGATGTGTGATGGGGTAACGCAAGGGTTTCCCGGCATGGAGTTATCCCTATTTTCACGCGATCTGATTGCGATGTCAGCCAGTATCGGCCTTACCCATAATATGTTTGACGGCGCATTATTCCTGGGTATTTGCGATAAAATTGTTCCGGGTCTTGTGATTGCAGCACTCACTTTCGGTCATTTACCGGCGATATTTGTTCCTGCTGGCCCCATGCCAACGGGGCTGCCCAATAAGAAAAAGGCGGAAATCCGCCAGCTATTTGCAGAAGGTAAAATCAGCCGCGAAGAACTGTTAAAGGGCGAGAGCCAGTCCTATCACTCGCCTGGCACCTGCACATTTTATGGAACGGCAAATACCAACCAGATGCTTATGGAGTTTATGGGCCTGCACCTGCCCGGTTCCAGCTTCATCAATCCCGGCAGCGATTTACGCGACGCATTAACCCGCGAAGCAACAAAGCGAGCATTGGCAATCACCGCACTTGGCAATGAATTTACGCCAGTTGGCAAAATGATTGATGAATGTTCCTTCGTGAATGCAATCATCGGTCTGCACGCAACGGGTGGATCGACAAACTTAACCCTGCACCTGATTGCCATGGCAAAAGCTGGTGGCATTCAGCTAACCTTGGAAGATATTTCTGATCTCTCAGAAATCATTCCTCTGCTGGCGCGGGTCTATCCAAATGGCATGGCTGATGTGAACCATTTCCATGCGGCAGGTGGCGTGCCATTTTTGATTGGTGAATTGCTGGACAGTGGCCTGTTGCATGAAGATGTTGGCACCGTTGTTGGACGAGGGCTATCCCATTATCGTTACGAACCAAAACTAAATGCAGACGGCAATGCCATTTGGGAAAAGGCGCCCGACAAGCCCGGTAACGAAAAAATTCTATCTACCGTCAAAGCACCATTTGCCAAATCAGGT